>NZ_WBSL01000002.1:300000-481790 GCF_009377345.1 Deinococcus terrestris
CGGGCCGCATCCACCACTGCATGAGGCTGATCGGGCAGGCCGAGCGGGCGCTGGAACTGATGGTGGAACGGGCGGGGCAGCGGGTCGCGTTCGGCAAGCCGCTTGCCGCGCATCAGCACGTGCGGGAGGCCATCGCGCACAGCCGCATGGAGATCGACCAGGCCCGGCTGCTGACCCTGCAAGCCGCGCACATGATGGACACCATGGGCAACAAGGCCGCGCGGGGCCAGATCGCCGCGATCAAGGTGGTCGCGCCCAACGTCGCCCTGCGCGTCATCGACCGCGCCATTCAGGTGTTCGGTGGCGCGGGCGTCAGCCAGGACACGCCCCTCGCCATGATGTACGCCCAGGCCCGCACCCTGCGCCTCGCGGACGGCCCCGACATCGTGCATACCGAGACGGTGGCGAAGGAGGAGTTGCGGCGGCAGGGCGTGGACCTGCGGCGGCGCTAGAGCTTTAATCGGATTAGAATTGACCATGCGAAAGCGTCTCACCACCGTCGGAAAATCGCGGGCGGTCATCCTTCCCAAGGAACTCCTGGAGCTGTACGGCTTCAGCGAAGAAGTGGAAATAGAGCCGGTTGAGGGGGGATTGATTCTTCGCCCGGCCAGACGGGGGATGAGCTTTGAGGAAGCCGCCGACAAGCTGTTTGCGGAAAAGGATGACCTGCTGGAGCGCCTAAGCAAGGCATGACGGTCTACCTCACGCCCGAGCAGGTGACCGCGCTGCATGACCGGGCGCTGGCCCGTCACGGAGGCCCGTCCGGAATCCGCGACCCTGGAACGCTCGCTTCGGCGCTCGCGCAACCCGCAATGGAGGCGTTTGGGATGCAGCTCTACCCTTCGCTCCTGGAGAAGGCTGCGGCCTATCTCTTCTTCCTGGCCCGAAACCATGCCTTCGTCGACGGCAATAAGCGCACCGCCTACGCGGCGACGGCCGTCTTTCTGTCCATCAACGGCGCCGAACTGGACGGGCCTGACGACGCCGTATTCGCGCTGGTACTGGACACCGCTCAGGGAAAGCATCCTGACCCCAGAGCCGTCGCCGACGCTCTTCGGCCTCTCGTGGCCCTTCCGTAGTGCTGCACAAGGAGACCCTATGGACTTCCAGAACAAGATCATCGTCGTCACCGGCGCCGCCTCTGGCATCGGCCTCGCGCTCGCCACGCGCTTCAGGCAGGAGGGCGCGACCGTCATCGCCTCTGACCTCAACGCGGAAACGGGCGCCCAGAAAGCCGCCGAGATCGGCGCCCGCTTCGTCCCCGCGAACGTGGCGAGGGAAGAGGACATCCAGGCCCTGATCGCGGACGTGCTGGGGCAGGAAGGCCGCATCGACCTGTTCTGCTCGAACGCCGGAATCGCCATCGGCGAGGGGCCGGAGACGCCCGACAAGCAGTGGGACCTGATTCACCGGGTCAACGTGATGAGCCACGTCTGGGCCGCCCGACACCTGCTGCCGTACTACCTGGAGCGCGGCGAGGGCTACTTCCTGAACACGGCGTCGGCGGCGGGATTGCTCACCGAACTGCACTCGGCCCCCTACGCGGTGACCAAGCACGCGGCGCTGGCGTTTGCCGAGTGGCTGGCGATCACCTACGGGGACCGGGGGGTCAAGGTGTCGGCCCTCTGCCCGGAGGGGGTCTGGACGCCGATGATCCAGAACGCGCCTATCCTCCAGCAGACGGCGATCACGACGGACGAACTCGTCGAGAAGGCGCTGGAGGTGCTGCGGCGGGACGGCTTCCTGATCACCACGCACCCGACCACCCTCCAGTCCTTCCAGAAGAAGGCCGCCGACTACGACGGCTGGATCGGCGGAATGCGGAGGTTGCGCGAGAAGGCGATGGCATTGCTGGCCGGGAAGCACGCCTTCGACGGCGATACGCCCCGGACCGAGGGCCATCCGTGACCCGTCCCGACACCGCCCCGGTCCGTCCCGGCGAGGAATTGCCGTTGGACGCTCTGAAGGAGGCGCTGCGAGGGAAGGTAGGGGGCGACGTGGACGCGCTGGATGTCGAACAGTTCCCCGGCGGGTTTTCCAACCTCACGTATCTCCTGCGGCTGGGCCAACCGTCGGAGGGCGGGCAGGAGTACGTGCTGCGCCGTGCCCCCCTCGGCCCGGTGGCGGCGAAGGCGCACGACATGCCGCGCGAGTACCGCTTGCTGGAGCGGGTGCATCCGGTCTTGCCCGTCGCGCCCGAACCCGTGCTGCTGGTCGAGGACGCCGCCGTGATCGGGGCGCCCTTCTACCTGATGGAGCGGCGGCGCGGGGTGGTCGTGCGGACGAAGTTGCCGTCCGAGTACGCCGCCCTTCCCGACGCGCCCCGGCAGCTCTCGGAGGCGCTGGTGGACACCCTGGTCGACCTGCACGCGGTGGACATCGGCGCAGCGGGCCTGCGCGACCTGGGCAAGCCGGAGGGCTTCAACGCCCGGCAGGTCGAGGGCTGGGCCGGACGCTGGCGCCGCGCCCGCACCGACGACCTGCCCCCGGTAGAGGAACTGCACGACGAGGACGTGATCGCCTGGCTGACCGCGAACACGCCCGCCGAATCCGCCCACACCCTCGTCCACAACGACTTCAAGCTCGACAACCTGATGCTCGACCCCGCCGACCCCTCACGGGTGGTCGCGCTGCTGGACTGGGAGATGACCACCGTGGGCGACCCCCTCGCCGACCTGGGCCTGACCCTGACCTACTGGACGATGCCCCAGCAGCCCGGTGGGGCCGAGAACCGCATCGGGGCGAATGCGCCTGGCTTCCTGAGCCGCGAGGAATTTCTGGAACGCTACGCCGCACGCAGCGGGCGCGACGTGGCGAATATCGCGTGGTACGAGGTCCTGGGCCACTTCAAGCTGGCAGTGATCGTGCAGCAGATTTATGCTCGCTACCGTGCCGGGCAGACGAAAGACCCCCGCTTCGCGCCGCTGGGCCAGCAGGCCGCGTGGCTGATCGGGGAGGCGTGGCAGCAGATTCGGGAGGTCGGCGGTGGGAGGGTGTGAGCGGGGCGCGAGGGCATGATCCTTCCCTGAACACGACTTTCAGCGCGGGAAGCCTACGCTGCCCGCATGGAACTGTTCTGGTCGGTCCTGACGGACATCCTGACGCCGCAGGGAGGCTGGTCGCTGCGGCTGATTCTGCGGATCGTCCTGAGTTCGCTGCTGCTGCTGGGCTACGTGATTGTCCTCGCCCGGATCTTCGGCTCGCGCACTTTCGCGTCCTTTACCTCCTTCGACTTTCTGGTCAACGTCGCGGCGGGGTCGCTGGTCGCCAGCGCCATCCTGGGCAACTCCATTGTCGAGTCGGCGCTGAGCCTGCTCGTGCTGGTGCTCGCGCAGTGGGGTATCTCGGCGTGGGGGGCGCGGTCGGAAGCGGTGCAGGACACCTTCGACAATTCCCCAGTCGTACTGGTCGAAAATGGGCAGGTGCGGGAAGGCGCGATGCGCCGCTCGCGGGTGGCCCGCGCCACCCTGGAAGGCAAGATGCGCGAGGCGGGCGTGACCGAATTGTCGGACGTAAAGTTCGCCGTGCTGGAATCGGGGGGGACCATCAGCGTCGTGAAGGCGTGAGAGGCGGGCCGCATGAGTGAACTTATCCTCGTGCGGCACGGGCAGGCCACCCCCTTCGAGGCCGACACCGACCGCCTTTCCCCGCTGGGCGAGGCGCAGGCCCGCGCCGTGGGCGAGTGGCTGGTCGAGTCTGGCCTGGAGCCCACCGACGTGATCTCCGGCTCCTTGATTCGCCAGCGAGAGAGCGCCCGCCTCGCCTCGGAAGCGGCGGGAGGGAGCTGGCCCGACCCTGTGACCGACCCCCGGCTGGCCGAGTACGACGGCGACGGCCTGATCCGCACCCTCGCACCCCTGCTGGCAGCCCGTGACCCCGGCTTCGACGCCCTGCTGCGGGCCTCTGAGGCTTCGCGGGAGGGGCTAGACCGCAACCGCCACCTTCAGCGGATGCTCGAACCCCTGGCGGCCGCTTACCTGCGCGGCGAGGTCGCGCACGCGGACGTGGAGCCGTGGGCGGAGTTCCGCGCCCGCGTCCACGCCTTCCTGCGCGAGTTGCTGGCGGGGCCGTCGGGCCGCACCGTGCTCGCCTTCACCTCGGGCGGCGTAATTGGCGTGACGGTGGCGGCGGTGCTCCGCGCCCCCGACGAGTCCGCCCTCACGCTGAACTGGCGCGTCCGCAACGGCAGCCTCACCCGCCTGACCTACGGCGGGGGCCGCGCCAGCCTCGATTCCTTCAATGAAACGGCCCACCTGAACGAAGCCCTCTCGTCCTGGCGCTAAAGGAGTCCCATGTCCCTCGACCCCCACCTCAAGGAAATCCTGCTGATGATGGCCGCCGCCCCCCAGCCCACCGGCCTGGAGGAGATGCGGGCTGCCGTGGTCGCCAACGCCGCCCGGATGCCGAAGCGCCCGGTCCAGATTGCTGGAACACGCGACATGACAGTTCCCGGCCCCGCCTCCGACCTCCCCGCCCGGCTGTACACCCCGGAGGGCGAGGGGCCGCACCCGCTCACGGTCTACTTCCACGGCGGCGGGTTTGTCGCCTACTCCATCGAGACGCATGACAGCGTGTGCCGGGAACTCTGCGCCGTGGCGAACACGGCCGTCCTGAGTGTCGAGTACCGCCTCGCGCCCGAGCACCGCTTTCCCGCCGGGGTGGAGGATGCCTACGCCGCGCTGACCTGGGCTGCCGCGCACGGGGAGGAGCTGGGGGCGGACACCTCGCGCCTCGCCCTGGCCGGGGACAGCGCGGGCGCGAGCCTGTGTATCGCCTGCACCCTGCTGGCGAGGGACAACGGTGGTCCCGCGATCCGTGCCCAACTGCTGATCTATCCGGCGGCCGACTTCGTGAACACGGACCGTTACCCCAGCCGCCGGGAGAATGCGGAGGGCTACTTCCTGACCGAAGAGCGGATGCGCTTTTTCGGGCAGATGTACCTCCAGGACGCCGCCCACGGTGCCCACCCCCATGTCTCGCCCCTCCATGCCGCCGAGTTGCATGACCTCCCACCCGCCCTGGTAATGACCGCCGAGTTCGACCCCCTGCGCGACGAGGGCGCAGCCTACGCGCAGGCTCTTCAGGCGGCGGGTGTCCGCGCCGAGCACCTTCCCGGCCCCGGCATGATCCACGGCTTTGCCAACATGACGGCCCTCTCGCCCGCTGCCGCCGGGCTGCTCGACCAGGCGGCGGCGTGGTTGGGGCGCGAACTCTCCTGACACGGCCCGGACGAGTGCAGGGGCCTCCTCCCTATCCCGAGCGGGGGTAAGTGCCCACAAGACAGCCGTGGACTCTGGAGCCCAGGGAGGCAGGCAACGGGAGGAGTCACGGCCCTCAGAGCCTGTTTTAAAAGTGGAACGGCGCTTTTCATCGGCGCGGTAAACAGGGGGTTTTGCCCCTCCCCCCTTGCGGGGGACTGGGACAACTCGCACCGCGAGAGGCTGGGACTCGTAGAGCTGCCCCGCAGAGGGGGGAACGCACACGACTTCCCAGCGCACGCCACGGACGATGAGTACCCTTCTGAAACAGGCCCTCGGGGGCTTACCCCCTCGCCCGCTCGGGGGGGGGTGGGCCACCCACACAGACGCGGTCGCGCCCGGCGGCCTTGGCGCGGTACAGGGCCACGTCGGCGCGGGCCACCCAGCGGTCGAGGTCGTCGCCGGGCCGGGCCTCGGCCACTCCCAGGCTGGCGGTCACGGGGCCAGCCTCCGCAAAGGGGGAGGCGCCGATCTCCCGGCGCAGCCGCTCGGCGACCTGACTCGCTCCCGGCGCGTCGGCGCCCGGCAGCACGATCAGAAATTCCTCGCCGCCCCAGCGCCCCACGGTGTCGGTCCCGCGCAGGGCGCCGCGCAGCCGGGCCGCCGCCTGGGCCAGCACCGCGTCCCCGACGTTGTGGCCGTGGCGGTCGTTGATGCCCTTGAAGTGGTCGAGGTCGAGCAGAATCAGGCAGGCGGGCTGGCCTGGGGCCTCCAGCAGCCGCTCGACGGCCGCGTAAAGGGCGCGGCGGTTGGGGAGCCCGGTCAGGGCGTCGGTGTTCGCCAGCGCCTCCAGGGTCAGGCGCTCCCCACGCTCCAGCAGGAAATGCTGGCGGTACCACGCCAGCCCGTAGAGCAGCACCAGGATGGCCCCGCAGGTGAGTTGCACCCGCACGAGCTCGGGCAGGTCGCCGGGACCGCGCCCGCGCAGGACCAGACCCGTCCAGGGCAGCGCCACACACAGGGCATACAGCCCGGCCGACACCAGCAGCGCACCCCGCGCACTCAGCAGCAGGTAGCTCAGGATGGACAGCGCCACCAGCATCCAGTAGGCCGAACTCGCCAGGCCCAGCGCCGCTTGCTCTGGGGCGATCAGGGCCAGGGCCATCTGCGCGGCGATCGCCAGCACGTTGCTGACAAACACCACCCGTTCGGCCACCACCAGCGGTCGCCCCCGCAGCAGCCACGCAGCCGTCCACAGGCACATGAGTAGCAGCAGGGGGTGGACGTACAGCACATAGGGGTCATAAGGTCCGCGCCCCCAGGTCAGCAGCCACACCAGCGCGAGCACGGCGGCCCCCACTCCCAGCGCGGCGAGGTACAGTCGGCGCCGGAGCCCCTCGGCCACATTCCCCCCCGCTCCTCCGGGAAGGGTCGGCGGCGTGAAGCGGCGGCGGTCCGGCACGGGCATGTTCCCCGAGAGTACAACCGCGCCTCCCTTTTCCCGCCGGGGGGCCTCCTGATGATGAGGGCCACCCCAAGCCTTCTTGAGTCTTCTTACATTGCAGGATGAAGTTTTTCTCCAGGCTTGGTCTGTCCGCTTCGCCCGGAAGCGTTCTAAAATGTGCCGTCCCCACACGTGCGAGGTGTCTCGGCGTGCTGGCGAATGGCGGAGACCAGAGCGACCAGCATCCACGGGACCGCTTCCCGCCAACATACGCAGGCAGAGGTGGCCCAGGCTGCCGGGGTTCCTGCGGGCTGTGCCGGGCTTTCCAGCGCACAGCCGCCTTCTTCTCTGATGTTCACCCTGCGGAGGGCTCCTACGATGAATCTGTCCATGACCTCACTGCCCACCCGTACTGCCGCGCCCGCCCTGCTGGTGGTGGCCCACCTGCGCTGGGACTTCGTGTTTCAGCGGCCCCAGCACCTGATGACGCGGGCGGCCCGCTCCCGGCGGGTGTACTACATCGAGGAGCCCGTGTTCGGCGCCCACGCGGACCACCTCGTCTCGCGTGAGGAGGCGTGCGGCGTGACGGTGGTCCAGCCCCACGTCGAAGCGGGACACAGCCCGGCCGAGTCGCAGGCGCGGACCGCCCGGCTGCTGTGCGGGCTGGTGCAGGAGCAGGAGCTGGCCGAGTACGACCTGTGGGTCTACACGCCCTACGAGTTGCCCATCACGGCCGGACTCACCCCACGCGTGACCGTCTACGACTGCATGGACGAACTCGCCCAGTTCAAGGGCGCCCCCCCCGAGCTGCGCGAGCGCGAGGACCAGCTGTTCGAGCAGGCCGACCTCGTCTTCACGGGCGGTCACCGCCTGTACGAGGCCAAGCGTGAGCGGCACGCGGGGGCCCACCCCTTTCCCTCCAGCGTGGAGGTCGAGCACTTCGCCCGTGCGCGCCAGAACCCGGAGGACGCCCCGGACCAGCGGAACCTGCCCCGGCCCCGGCTGGGCTTTTACGGCGTGATCGACGAGCGCTTCGACATCGAGCTGATCGGTGAACTCGCCCGCCGTCGCCCGGAGTGGCAGTTCGTGCTGCTGGGGCCGGTCGTGAAGATTGACCCCGCCGACCTACCGCGCGGTGAGAACCTGCACTACCTGGGCATGAAGAGCTACAGCGAACTCCCCACCTACCTCGCGTACTGGGACGTGGCGCTGCTGCCCTTCGCGCTGAACGAGGCCACCGAGTTCATCAGCCCCACCAAGACGCCCGAGTACCTTGCGGCGGGGGTGCCGGTCGTGTCCACCCCCATCCGCGACGTGGTGCGGCCCTATGGCGAGAAAGACCTCGTGCGGATCGCCCAGGGTGTGGACGACTTCGAGGCCGCCTGTGCCGAGGCCCTCGCAGAGCGTCCTACCTCCGCCGGGGAGGAGCGCCGTGCCCGTGCCGACGTGCACCTCTCGACCCTCTCCTGGGACCGCACCTGGCGGGACATGAGCGCCCTCATCGAACGGGCAGCGGCCGAGAAGCAGGCTGAGAGCGCCCTGGCCGGTGTCGCCGATGATTGAAGCTACGCCCGGCGGCGCTAGGATGGCCTCTGTGACTTCTACCGGTTTTGATTACCTGATCGTGGGGGCAGGCTTCGCGGGCAGCGTGCTCGCCGAGCGCCTTGCCAATGACGGCAAGCGTATCCTGATCGTGGACCGCCGCCCACACATCGGCGGCAACGCTTACGACTGCTACGACGACGCGGGCATTCTGATTCACCCCTACGGCCCGCATATCTTCCACACCAACTCGAAAGAAGTTTTCGACTACCTCTCGCGCTTCACCGCGTGGCGGCCCTACGAGCACCGGGTCCTCGCGAGCGTGGACGGGCAACTGCTGCCCATTCCGATCAACCTCGACACCGTGAACCGGCTGTACGGGCTGAACCTGACCTCCTTTCAGGTCGAGGAGTTCTTCGCCTCAGTCGCGGAGAAGGTCGATCAGGTCCGCACCTCGGAGGACGTGGTCGTAGGCAAGGTCGGGCGCGACCTCTACAACAAGTTCTTCCGGGGCTATACGCGCAAGCAGTGGGGCCTGGACCCCAGCGAACTCGACGCGTCCGTCACGGCCCGCGTGCCCACCCGCACCAACCGCGACGACCGCTATTTCGCGGACACCTACCAGGCGATGCCGCTGCACGGCTACACCCGGATGTTCGAGAGCATGCTCGCGCACCCCAACATTAAGGTGATGCTGAACACCGACTACCGGGAGATTCAGGAGTTCATCCCCTTCGGGCACATGATCTACACCGGACCGGTGGACGCCTTCTTCGACCACTGCTACGGCAAGTTGCCCTACCGCAGCCTGGAATTCGTCCACGAGACGCACGCCCGTGAGTGGTTCCAGCCCACCGGCACGGTGAACTACCCCAACGACTACGGGTACACCCGCATCAGCGAGTTCAAGTACATCACTGGGCAGGAGCACAAGCACACGTCGGTGGTGTACGAATACCCCCGCGCCGAGGGCGACCCCTACTATCCGGTGCCGCGCCCTGAGAACCAGGAGCTGTACAGGAAGTACGCGGCCCTGGCCGACGCCCGCACCGACGTGACCTTCGTGGGGCGCCTCGCCACCTACCGCTACTACAACATGGACCAGGTGGTCGCTCAGGCGCTCGCCACCCACCGCAAGCTGACCGGGCAGAAGACCGCCCCCGAGCCTGCGACGGTCGGCTGAGTCCCACTTTCACCCTTCCGCCCCAGCTCCCCGGCTGGGGTTTTTTGCTGGCCGCTGGCGACTGGAAGCTGGCGACTACAAGTGCGTCCGCACCTCCCACAGCTCCGGGAACAGCACGACATCCAGCGCCCGGCGCAGATACCCCGCCCCGCTGGTGCCCCCACTGCCCCGCTTGAAGCCGATGGTACGCTCGACCGTCGTGAGGTGGTTGAAGCGCCAGGCCCGGAAGTTGTCCTCCACGTCGAGCAGTTTCTCGGCCAGCTCGTACAGGTCCCAGTACCGCTCGGGGTCGCGGTAGACGGTCAGCCACGCGTCCAGCACAGCGGGGTGGGCCTCGTGCGGGCGGGTGAGGTCGCGCTCCAGCACCTCGGCGGGGAGGGGAAGGCCACGGGCGGCCAACAGACGCAGGGTCAGGTCGTACACGCTGGGGGCGTGCAGCGCTGCCTCCAGCGGGCCGTGCAGGTCGGGGCGGTGGGCATGGGGCTTGAGCAGCGTGGGGTTGCGGTTGCCCAGCAGCACCTCCACCATCCGGTAGCCCGCTGACTGAAAGCCCGACGCCTCCCCGAAGGCCCCGCGAAACTGAAGGTAGTCCGCTGGGGTCATCGTCTTGAGCACCTCCCACGCCGCCGTGAGTTGTTCCTGCGCCCGCACCACCCGCGTGAGGCCCTTGAGGGGCGCGTCGGTGATCCCCGCCGCGAGCTGGTCCATCGCCGCCCGCAATTCACGCACCACCAGAGAGAGCCACAGCTCCGAGACGTGATGCACGGTAATGAACAGGTGCTCGTCGTGCGCCCCCGTGACCGGCTGGTGCGCCGACAGCAGCGTGTCGAGGTGCAGGTAGTCGCCGTAGCTCAGGCGGCGGGTGAAGTCCAGCCGGGCCTGCTCGGGCGCGTCCCGGTCCGGGGTGGGCCGGTCAGGGGTAGGGGAGGAGGTCATGGCCGCAGCTTAAGGCAAGTTGTCTAGAGAATAGGGGCGTTGGGCCTCCGCTCTAGCCTGCCGTCACTGCCTCTGGCTTCCGCCCCGCCGCCACTGCCGCCTCCTGCGCGATAAAGCGGGCCGTGCGCCGGGCCAGCGCCATCACGCTGACCATCGGGTTGGCGCCCGAGGAGGTCGGAAAGGCGCTGGTGTCCCCGATCCACACGCCGGGGGTGCCGTGCAGCTCGCCGCGTGGGTCGGCCACGCTGGTCTGCGGGTCCTGACCCATCCGGGCGCTGCCCATCTGGTGGGCACTGAAGACCGCGTGCCCGCCGCGCCCGATGGGAAGTCGGCGCAGCCCGGCGATCCAGGCTTCGAGGTCCTGCCCACGTGTCCAGGGCCGCACCCCGTCGGCCAGCGCGAAGATCTGCTCAGCCCCGGCTGCCGCCAGAATCCGGGCGACCGTGCCCTGGCCGTGCCAGTAGTTCTCCACGTCGAGGGGATCGGTCACCGCGTAGGTCACGCGGGGCTGGCCGCGTTCGTCCAGGGTGACCTCGCCGCTGCCCCGGTCGCGGGTGAGGTGAATCAGGGTCACGCTGCGGGCGTGGTCGGCCATCAGGGTCTTGTGGGCCGTCCCGCCCTGCCACACCGCCGCCGACGCGAACAGGCCGGTGGTGTACTGGCTGGTCTCGATCAGGTAGCCGAAGCCCCCGCTGCGACCCGCGAACTCGTCCACGATGGCGGCCTGGGTCGCGCCCCACCAGGTGTCCTGCTCGCCCGCAAAGGTGCCCGTCAGTGCTCCGCAGGGGTGGAGGTGCAGGTGCTTCCCGGCCGCTGGTCCACCTAACCCCGAGCGCAGCAGCAAGGCAGGCGTTTCCAGCGAGCCTCCCGCCACGACGACCTGCGGCGCCCGCACGGTGACCTGCCGGGGGCCACTTGCGGTCTGGACGGTCACTGCAACCCCGCACGCCCGCCCCCCCTCGGTCAGGATGCGGTCGGCGGTCGCGCCCTCCACGAGGCGGGCACCCCGCGCCGCCGCGTCCTTGAGGTAGGTCTTGAGGGTGCTCTGCTTGGCGCCCGTCGCGTCCCCGAAGCCGATGTGCCCGGCGTGCTGGGGATCGTGCCGGGCGAGGTCCACGTTGCGGTACGCCCGGCGGTAGCGGTAGCCCAGCCGCAGCGCTCCCTCCAGCATTCGTTGGTGGGTGCCGTTGTACTCGCTGGCCTGATCGGTCGCGCCGATACGCTCCATCACCGCGTTGGTATCGGCGTCGAACTCGGGGCCGTCCACCCCTTCCAGCCCGGCGAGCGCCCACTCGCGCCGGACCTCGGGCGGGGTGCGGACGCAGTTCATCCAGTTGACGGTCGTGCCGCCGCCCAGGGTGCGCCCCGCGATCAGCGAGACGTTGCCGTCGGCAGTCGGCGTGAAACCTCCGCGCCAGTAGAGGTTCTGGTAGGCCCACAGCTCCGAGCGGCCCAGTTCGGCGTCGGCGTGCTGCCGCCCCGCCTCCAGCACCAGAACCCGCAGGCCCGCCGCCGACAGTTCACCCGCGATCACCCCGCCGCCCGCCCCGGAGCCGACGACCACCACGTCGGCCTCCAGCGTCTCGCCGTCCTGCGGGGTCAGGGTGGGCAAGTCGCGCTCGGTGGCCGCCCCCGTGAAGGTCGGCCCCGCGTAGCCGAACTGCCGCCAGAAGGGATTGGGACGACCCTCCTCGCCGGGGTGCGCGTAGGTCAGCATCAGCAGCAGGCGGCGCAGTCCGGCGAGGCCTTGCGCCGCCTGCGGGCTGAGGCGGGTCAGGCCCCGTAGCAGGCCCTCGCGCAGCGCGAGCGGCGTCTCCGGGCGCAGCCCCGCGCGGGCCAGCACGTCCAGCAGGCGTTCAGCGTCCCGGCGCTCGGCGTCCGGCAATCCGGCGAGCACCTCGGCGGCGACCTGATCGGCTCCGGTCGCGCTGCCGGGGGTGGAGTAAAACCCATGTGGGTCGGGAGAGCGCCGCAGCGCGGGCACGAAGGTATCGGTCAGCGCCCGCAGGGTCCGGCGCTGGGAAGGGGTCAGGGGGGCAGGCTGGGACATGGCAGGCACTCCGGGAGAGCAGGGGAGAGGCCGGGGCCGGTCACTCCGGCGCGGCGGTCAACACTTCAGGATTTCGGTAGACCCAGTCTAGCAAAGCCTCGCCCGCCGCCGGAGTACGCTGCCCGCATGTCCTCGCCCATCCTCGACCTCGCGGGCGTGACGCTGGAGGTCAATCACCTGCCGCGCGGGGTGCGCTTCTATACCCAGGTGCTCGGCCTGCCCCTGCTGGAGCATGACGAGGACCGGGGCGTGGCCCACTTCCGGGTGAACGACGCGCAAACCCTGACCCTCTGGAAACCGGTCACCCGGCAGCCGAATGACCCCCGGCTCGCGCCCCTGCACGCGCGGGGGGCCTCGCATCTGCACTACGCCTGGCAGATTCAGCCGCACGAGCTGGACCGCTGCAAGGCCCTCCTGGACGAGCACGGCCTGCCCTGGCAGGAGATCGACCTGGGCACCCCGGAGCGGCCCGACCCCACCGTGTACTTCTTCGATCCCTTCGGGCACGGGCTGGAGCTGCGCGGAGTGGACCTCGCCGACGAGCGGCAACCGGTCTACCCCCCCACGCCGGAGGACGGCGAACGCGGCCCCCACGCCCTGCCCGTCCTGGGCCTGCGCGAGGTGGCGCTCGCCTTCGGGGACTACCCGGCGATGAAGGAGCGGCTGCCCCGCGCCTACGGCTTCGCCCTCGCCAAGGAGCAACCGGACCGCGACTTCGCGCAGTTCACCCTGGGGCCGGAGCCTGAGCCCGACGGGAACGGCACTCCGCGCCGCTGGCTGTACGCCTGGGACCCGCAGGTGGGGCTGGCGGACATGTTCGGCGGCGACCACGTGTATGCCCAGTTCTACGCGCGGGTGGAGGAGGTCCGAGGCCGGGTGCGGGCCGCCGGGCTGCCCCATGTGGAGGAGAGCGGCGTCCTCGCTGTGCGTGACCCGGAAGGCCACGTGTTCGAGTTCCGGCCGCCGCGCTGAAGGGGGGCGCCTCCTCCGCTACAATCCACACCCGATGCCCCGCCGCTCTGGCCCTCCCGCGCCCCAGATCGCCCGCCCGTGACCCCCGTCTCGGACGCCCTGCCCGCTGTCCTCGCCCGCTGGCTGGAGCTCGCGGACGACGCTCTGTTCGTCGTGGACGGCTCGGGCCGCATCGTGTACGCCAATGCCCTCACCGGGCGGCTGGCTGGGCAGGCCCCCGCCGCGCTGGTGGGCCAGGTGCTGGAGCGCGATTTCGCGGGGCACTTCAGCTCGCGCTGGGCCGAGTTCCGGGACCGCGCCCGGCAAACGGGTGAGCCCACCGAGTACGAAGCCCCCAGTCCGCTGCTGGGCGGCTGGGTGCGGGTGCGGGTGGTGCCGGACGGGGACACGCTGGCCGTGCAACTGCGCGACGTGACCGCCCTGCACCGCGCCGAGGCCCTGCAAGACCTCAGCGCGGCCCTGGCCGGGGCGCACACGCCCGCCGACGTGCTGGGGGCGCTGCTGCGGGAGGTCGTGGCGGCGGCTGGGGCCGCGGGGGGGCAGATCGTGGACGGGGAGGGCGGCCTGCCCCAGGCCACAACCGGCGACCCGGTGCCCGAGTCCGATCTCCCCACCGAGGCCCGGCGGACGCGGCACCCCGTCTTCCGTTCCGCAGGCCCCGTCCCCCTTGCCGCCCTGCCCCTGTGCGTGGACGGGGAGGTCCTGGGGGTGCTGACCCTGGCCTTCGGGGCGGGCGAGCAGCGCGGCTTCGCCCCGCCCGAGCGGGCCTTCCTGGAGGTGCTGGTGCAGCAGGGCGCCCAGGCGCTGGGCCGCGTGCGGGCGCAGGAGCGGCTGGCCTGGCAGGCGGACGTGCTGGACACCCTGGGCCGGGTGGGGCCGTCCATCGCCGCCGAACTCGACCTCGGGCGGCTGATGCAGGCGGTGACCGACGCGGGGGTGGCCCTCAGCGGGGCCGAGCACGGGGCGCTGTTCTACCGCCCGCCCGGCAGCGAGGCCTATCCCCTCTACAGCCTGTCGGGCGCCACCCGTGAAAGCTTTGCCGCCTTTCCCCCGCCGCGCCTGACAGCCCTGCTTGGGCCGACCCTGGGCGGGCAGGCGGTGGTGCGCTCGGACGACATCACCCTCGACCCCCGCTTCGGGCAGAATGCCCCGCACCGGGGCCTGCCGCCGGGGCACCTGCCCGTGCGCAGTTACCTCGCCGTGCCGGTGGTGTCGCGCTCGGGAGCGGTGCTGGGAGGGCTGCTCTTCGGGCACGCGGAGCCGGGGCGCTTTGACGAGCGGGCCGAGCAGCTTGTGGTGGGGCTGGCGGCGCAGGCGGCCGTGGCGCTCGACAACGCGCAGCTCTATCAGGAGGTGCAGGAGGAACGCGCCCGGTTGGAGGGCCGTGTGGCGGAGCGCACCCGCGAACTCGCCGAGCAGGCCACGGCCCTGGGGGCCTTCGTGCGCTTCACGGAGGCGGTGGGCACCCGCACCGACGTCTCCAGCCTCGCGCGGGAGGCGCTGGGGGTCTTCCGCTCCTTTTTCGCCGAATGCAGCGCGGCCTACTACGAGCGCGAGGACGAGCTGTGGCGTGCCCGCGTCTGGACCGACGACATCGCCCCGGAGGTGGTGGCCTCCATCACGGGGGGCATTCCGCTGGAGGCCCCCGCCTTCGCCGAGGCCGAGCGCACCCGCGAGCCCGTCTTCGTGGACGGCTGGAACGCGGGCGAGCAGCAGGTCGCCGAAACCGAGGAATACGGCACGGTCGCCCTCTACCCGCTGACGGTGGGCACCGAGGTGCCGGGCATGCTTGCCGTGGGCCTCAAGACCGAGGGCCAGTGGTCCGAGCGCGGGCGGGCCATCGTGAGTTCGGCCGGACGCAGCCTCGCCCTGTCGCTCGAACGGGCCGACAGCGCCCGGCAACTCGCCGCGCAGCGCGACGCCCTCGAAGCCCGCACCCGCGCCCTGGAAGCCTTCGCCGACCTCTCCCGCGACCTCACCCTGGAGGCCGACGCGGGGCTGCTGATTCGCCGGGCGCAGGAGATCATGCTCTCGCTGCTGCCGGACGGCTACTCGGTGTACTGGGAGCCGGAGGAGGAGTCGTGGGTCAAGCGCTCGCAGGTGGGCGACCTGCGCAGCGAGGCCCTGCAACGCGAGCTTGACGCCGGGCTGCCGCTGCGGGAGACGCCCACCATGTGGGTGCCCTACCAGACGGGCGAACCGCTCTATCAGGACACCTACGACGGCGACCGCGACGGGCTGGGCGAGCAGGTGGAGCACATCGCGGCGGTGGCCTCGCTGCCCGTGCGGGTGGGGGGCGTGGTGCAGGGAGTGATCGTGGTGGGCCTCTTCGGGGATCGGCGCTGGACCGGGACCGACCGGGCGCTGCTCGACACCGTGGCCCGCAGCCTCAGTCTGACCCTGGAAGGGGCCGACAAGGCCCGTGCCCTCCAGCGGCGCACCGCCGACCTGGAGCGCAGCAACGCCGAACTCGAACGCTTCGCCTACGTCGCCTCGCACGACCTGCAAGAGCCGCTGCGGACCATCGCCAGCTTCACCGAGCTGATCGTCAAGCGGCACGCCGAGAGCCTCGGCCCCCAGGGTCGCCGGTACCTCGATTTCGTGGTCAAGGGGGCCGAACGCATGAAGGCCCTGATCGACGACCTCCTCGTCTTCTCGCGCCTGAACGCGGTGCAAGAACCCCTGGTGCCGGTGCCCAGCGCCGAGCCGCTGGCCGAGGCCCTGGAACGGCTCCACGGGACGATGGAGGCGAGCGGGGCGCGGGTCGTGACCGGCGAGCTGCCCACCGTGCTGGGGGCCAGCAGCGAACTGGCGCAACTGTTCCAGAACCTGATCGGCAACGCGGTCAAGTTCCGCCGCGAGGGGGCCGCGCCCGTCGTGGAGATCGGGGCCGTCCCCGAGGGCGGGTTCTGGCACTTTACCGTGCGCGACAACGGCATCGGCTTCGAGCCCGAGTACGCCGAGCGCGTCTTTCAGATGTTCCAGCGTCTCCACCTGCGCGAGCGTTACGAGGGCACCGGCATGGGCCTCGCCATCGTCCGCAAGATCGTGGAGCGCTGCGGGGGCCGCGTCTGGGCCGAGGGACAGCCCGGCGTGGGCAGCACCTTCCACTTCACCCTGCAGGGGGTGGAGGCTGGAGAGCAGGGCTAGGCGCGGGCGTAGGGCGTACAGCGCGGCCATGATGGGCTGTCTCCACGGGCGTGAGGAGTAGCAGCAGATCCGTTGGGCCGGACCATCCCCACACCCGTGGGGAATTCGGCCCCGCCAGGGACGCGGGCGTGGAGAGCCTCGGACCATCCCCACACCCGTGGGGAATTCCAGGTGAGGGGATGAGCAGGCCCCCGGCGTCGCGGACCATCCCCACACCCGTGGGGAATTCGTCTTCAGGGTCATCTTTGTCTGACCCTGCCTCGGACCATCCCCACACCCGTGGGGAATTCCATTCCAGGGCAATCACTACCGCCCCATAACTCGGACCATCCCCACACCCGTGGGGAATTCGACGTGGCCGCGCTCCACGACCTGACGCGCCGCGGACCATCCCCACACCCGTGGGGAATTCCTCACCTATTACGACGTGCCGGACCCCATGAACGGACCATCCCCACACCCGTGGGGAATTCGGGCGGTGAGGACGGTCAGGGAGTCCCCCCAGCGGACCATCCCCACACCCGTGGGGAATTCCCGATGGGAGCGAGGCTGGGCAGGCTCTCGCGCGGATCATCCCCACACCCGTGGGGAATTCCCCCGCGCGGCGCACCAGGCGCGCTGATACCCCGGACCATCCCCACACCCGTGGGGAATTCCACCAGCGCGTCGGTCAGGCCACGCCCGTCCAGCGGACCATCCCCACACCCGTGGGGAATTCATCAGGCCCCAGCCCTGCTCGCCGACGGCGGGCGGACCATCCCCACACCCGTGGGGAATTCAGGTTCTCGTCGAGCCGGGCGGGGTCGGACCACGGACCATCCCCACACCCGTGGGGAATTCCTCGCCGAACCGCACGCCGCGCCCGCGAATCACGGACCATCCCCACACCCGTGGGGAATTCCCTCTACGCCGGGGACAACCCGACTCCGGCCAAGGACCATCCCCACACCCGTGGGGAATTCGAAGCAAAAAGACTGCCCCCGTTGGGGGCGTCCGGACCATCCCCACACCCGTGGGGAATTCCTCCTCGTCCTCTTCAGGAGCGCACGCACCATCGGACCATCCCCACACCCGTGGGGAATTCTTCGGGGGCACCGCGCTGGAGACCGAGCGCAACGGACCATCCCCACACCCGTGGGGAATTCCCGGTCCTCCCGAATCCCCGCCTTCCTGAGTTCGGACCATCCCCACACCCGTGGGGAATTCACTGCACCCACCCGGCCTCCAGTCCAGTGCCCTGCTCCTGACCCCCACGCCGGAGGTCAGGTCTGGCACACATTGTCATGCGACTCGGGAAAACCCGCTCCCAGTGTAGGGCGCGTGCACTCGGCACAAGCATGGGCGTGAGCGGCCGGGAGCAGCAGCAGGCAAGAGGCGACACCAAGCAAATTCTCTGCCAGACCACAGACAGCACGGCGCAACGTGACGACCGGTTTCGTCGCGGGGCTGGACCACAGTGCGCGGCGTCACCGCCAGAAGCGTCCCGGAGCGCGGCCAGAGGCGGCGACCCGCCCGGCACGCCTGGCCGCGTGCCCTAGCCCCGCCTCTGCCCACCACAGTCAGGACCCCCAGCGGGTGCCTGAGGGGGAGGCCTGTTGTCCCAGGAGGCCCGCCCATGCGTGTCCTGTGCTCTGTCCTCACCGCGCTGCTCGCCCTCGCTCCGCTCTCCGCGCCCGCCCGCGCCGAGGCCGCCCCGCCTCTGGCCGCCACCGGCCCGACCGACCCACCTCCCACGCTCCCACAGGGGGACGACCCCAAGGGGGGCGGCGGCTTGGGCTGAACCCGGCTCCCTGACAAGGCCCCGCTCCTGCGGCCAGTGGGGGCGGCCCTCTCTTTCAGGGCGGGGCGGACCGTCCTAGACTCGCGGGGATGTCGCCCGCCGACCGCCGCCCCGGTTCCCCCATCCCCGTCAGCCCCGCCGAGTGGGACGCTTCCGTTCAGGCTCTGCTGACGGTGGGGCGAGCGGAGGACGCCCTCCAGACCCTCGCGCGGGCGGCGGAGGCGGCCACGCAGCCTGCCCGCTTCGGGGAACTGCTGGAGTTGTTCCTGACGCTGCCCCCAGAAGCGCGGGAGAGTCGGGAGGGGGTGCGGCTGCATCTGCGGCTGCTGGGCAACGTGCGCCCGGCAGGCGAGGTGCGGCAGTTGGTCGAGTGGGCGCTGGGGCAGGGGCTGGAGGCCCCCTTCATCCACGCCATTCATGCCTGGGCACTGGCCCAGGAGGGCGAGTATGCCGGGGCACTCGCGGTCGCCGACCGTGCCCTCGCCGGGGAGGCGCAACTGGCTCCCCACGAGGCGGGGGCGGCGTGGCGGGTGCGGGGCCGCTCGCTGGCGCATCTGGGGCGGGAAGGGTGGCAAGCGGCGTTCACGCGGGCGGCGACCTTTGCCCAGGGCCGGGCGCTGGGCATCCTGCGGATGGAGGAAGGGGCGCTGTTGGGCCGCTCGGGGGACCAGACGGGGGCGCTGCGGGCCTACGCCGAGGCGCTGACCCTTTTCCGGCACGACGGGCGACACCGGGCCTGGACCCTACACAACATGGGGCTGGCCTGCCTGGTGTCGGGGCGCTTCGGGGAGGCCGAGGGCTATTTCGCACGGGTTGCGGCGATTCGCCGGGGCGCCGAGGGTGCCCGCGCCCGCGCGTGGTGTGGGCAGGCGGCGGCGCGGCGGGCGCTGGGCGAGTGGGCACGGGCGGCGGCCCTCTACCGTCAGGCGGCGGCCGAGGCCGAGCGGCAGGGCGACCCCGACGACGTGCGGCAGGCCCTGCGCGGGCTGGGGCACACCCTGCGCCTGTCCGGGCAGACCTTCGCGGCCCTCGAACCGTTGACCCAGGCGACCCGCGCCACGCCCGGCGACCGCGCCTCGGGAACCTCCTGGGTCCAGGTGGACCTCGCCGCCGCCTACGCCGCGCTGGGGCAAGCCGAGCGGGCCGAGGCCGCGCTCGCCCTCACCGGGCCGCTGGAGGGTGAGGACGCCGACCGCGCCCGCATTGTGCGGGCCGAACTCGCCCGGCAGCGGGGAGACCAGGAAAAGGCGCTGCAATTGCTGCGGCCCCTGGACCCCGGCACCCTCTGGGCGAGAGAGGAGGCGCACGCCTTTCCGGAGCTGTTCGCGCTGCTCTCGGTGGCGGGTCTGCCCACCCCGGCCCCCCTTCCCCGCCCGGCCCGCACGGTGGTCCGGGTGCGGGCGATGGGCACCCCGCGCGTGGAGGTCGGCGGGCGCCCGGTGCCCCTGGGCGGCCCCGGCCTCGCGGTGCTGTGTGCGCTGCTGGATGGGGGCGGCGAGGGCCTGACCGACCTGCTCGCGGAGGTCGTGGACGACGGCACTCCCCGTCTGCCCCGGCTTCAGCGCCAGCGCGTTTCGGCCGCGGTGCGGGCGGTGCGGGACGCCCTCGGGTGGCCGGAGAGCATTGGGAGCGTGCCCGGTGGCTACCGCCTAGACCCCGCCGCTGAATGGCACTACGACGTGGCGGAAGCACTGCGGCGGGGCGACCCAGTCGAAACCTTCCTGCCGGGGGTTGCACTTCCCTGGGTACTCGCCCGCGAACAGGAGCTGAGGCAGGCGGACGCAAATTGTCTGAGTGTCCAGACCGAATAGTCCTGGGAGCGACACTCACGCGACAGCCTCCCGGCATCCTCCGCGTTGGAGGATCACCGTGGGCGAGCCCCAGCAGACACATCCCGACACCGACCTTCCGACCCCTACGGCACCCCGACCCCTGCCCCGGCAGCCCCTGGTGTGGAACCGCGCCAAACGCCTCGCCGCGCTGGCTGACAAGCTGAGGCAGGCGCCGCGCACGACCGAACAACTCGCCGCTCACTTCGGCGTGACCCGGCGCAGCATCCAGCGGGACCTGCTGGCGCTTTCCCAGATGGAGCACCGGGTGACCCGCGACCACCGGGGGGCCTATCACATCCCGCAGGGGGGCCGGGCGCTTGGCCCCGCCGAGGCGCTGGCCGTGTATACCGCCGTGCGGCTGCTGCACCACCACGCGCCCGTGACGAGCGGGCACTACCTCAGCGCCCTGGAAACCATTGCGGGCAACCTGCCGCAGCACCTGCGTCATCTGCTGCACCGCTCGCTGCTGGACACCGGAGCCACCCACGCGACCGACCGCGCCCTCGATTTTGTGGCCGCCGCGTGGACGAACCGGGAAGTTCTGCGCTTCGACTACCGCAAGCCCGGCGGCGAAGTCGAGCGCGGCAATGAGCTGGAGGTCTACTTCGTGGAGATCAGCCGCGACAACCTCGCGCCCTATGTGATCGGGCAGGAGACCCGGCACCGGCAGGCCATCCGCACCTTCAAGGTGAGCCGGATGGAGAATTTTGCCCGGCTGGAGCGGACCTACGACATCCCCGAGGACTTTGACCCCCGTGACTACCTGTCGGACGCCTGGGGCGTGATCGGCGGCAAGAACCCCGTCACGGTGCGGGTGCGCTTCGCCCCGGAAGCGGCCTACCGCGTGCTGGAGGGCGGCTACCCCAACGCCACGCGGGTGGACACCACCCTGATCCACCGTGACGGCAGCGTCGAACTCGACATTCGTGCCGGGGCCGACGCCAGCGGCCTGCCGCGCGAGCTGATTCCATTTCTGCTGGGCTGGGGACCGAGGGTCGAGGTCCTTTCGCCGCCCCACGTCCGCGAACACTGGCTGAATGAGCTGCGGGCTGCCCTGGCCCGGCACGACCCGACCTATCCGGGAGCGCTGCTGGATGCGATGGAGGGGAGGCGGTAGGAGGAGCCTCACCCCCTCACGTACACCAGCCCCTGCTCCGGGTCCAGCCGCACCTGAAGGCCCTGCACCTCGGCCACTCCGCCCGTGAAGACCAGCGGCACGGCGTCGCGTAGCAGCGGGTGCGCCCGCCACCCTCGGTGCTCGCCTCCCAGCGACTGACCCTGCTCGTCCCATTTCGTTAGGCCGAAGCGCACGAGTTCCCAGCGCGAGACGCTTAGGGAACGGCGGTAAATCTGGATGGCTTGGGCGGTGTCGGTCTTGCCCAGGCGGTCAAAGAGGGGAGCGATGTCCGCCTGGGCCCGGTTCCAGAAGGGCGAGCGGCACACCCGCCAGGCGCCGTTGTCGGCCCGCTCCACGGGCACGATCCGCACCCCTTCCTCGCCCAGGCGGGTGCGGGGGCGCTCCGGCTCCTCCCCGGCTGCCAGGGCGGCGGGGTCGTCGTTGAGGCTCTCGCTGTCGGCATCGGGGCGGCGGTGCAGGGGCGTCTGCCAGAAGTCGGCGGGGCGGCCGATGTGGGCGAATAGGCCGGTCGTGGCCTCGTTGCCGCGCCTGGTCTCCAGGTCCGCTTCTGCCGCCGCGAGTTGCCCACCCTGCTCCGGGGTCAGCTCTGGCGCGGCGAAGTCGGGGGCATAGACCTCCTGCACCAGCGCGTCCAGATCGTCGGGGAGGGTCAGCCCGGCGTCCAGGCGCCGCCGCAGCGACAGCCACGAGCGGTAGAGCAGGGCGGGGGCGTAGACGCGGCTCCAGAACTCGCGCTCCATGCTCGCGTCGGGCCACCCGTCCAACCCGGAGACGTACAGCACGGCGTCGTCGTGGCCGTGCCGTTTACCTTCATTGGCCGCGTGGCGGTGCAGCCGCCCGGCCCGTTGCAGCACGAGGTCGGCGGGGGCGAGGTCGGTCAGCATCACGTCCGCGTCGAAGTCGAGGCTCTGCTCGGCCACCTGGGTGGCGATCAGGATGAACCGCTCCGGGCGCTTGCCGCCTTTGCCCAGATAGCGCAGCACCCGCTCCTCGCGTTCCAGCCGCTCGTCCGCCGGGTAGCGGGCGTGGTAGAGCAGCACGCTGACGGCCCGTGGGTCCTTGCCGCCGCCCCTGGTGCAGGTCCGGGCAGTCACGCCCCGCGCCCCCAGCTCGGCCAGCACCCGCGCCTGCACCGCCTGCGCCCGCGCTACCGTGTTCACGATCACCGCCACGCACCCGCCGCCTACCGCGAGGTCCACCGCTTGCCGGGCCACCTCCTCCGCCGCGCTGCCCAGAGGCTGCAGGGTGACGTGCTGGCGCGGACGGCTGGCGTGGCCGTCCTCGTCGTGGTCGGGGATGGTCAGGGTGCGGACCTCCCCCTGCGCCGGGGCGACGGTCAGGCGAGGGTAGGCCACCGTGGGCGCGTCCTCCACGCCCCAGGCCCGCAGCAGGGCGCGGCGGCCCGACTCGGGGAGGGTGGCGCTCATGATGACCACGCTGGACCCCAGCGCCCGCAGCCACGCGACGAGGGCGGCGATCAGCTCGGAGGTGTAGGTGTCGTAGGCGTGGACCTCGTCTAGCACGACGACCCGGTTGCCCAGGCCCCACAGCCGCACGAACTGGTGCGAGACGCCCAGCACCCCCAGCAGCGCCTGATCCACCGTGCCCACCCCGTACTCGGAGAGCAGCGCCCGCTTGCGGTTCGTGAACCATTCCTCGGCGCGGACGCCGTAGCCGCCCGCCTCGGCGGGGTCGCGCTCGGCGTTGCGGGTGCGCTGGACGGTCGCCTGGAAGTTCTCGTTCAGCAGCGTGCCACCATGCGTGAGTTGCAGGTCGGGCGGCGTCTCGCGGCCCTGTGCGGCCAGGAACTCCGCGAAGCGCTCATACATCGCGTTCCCGGTCGCCTGGGTCGGCAGCGCCACGTACATGCCCCGGTGCCCCGCCGCCCGCTGAAGCTGGAGGTGCGCGTAAAAGGCCGCCTCCGTCTTGCCCTCGCCCATCGGGGCCTCCACCAGCACGAGGGCCGGGCCACTCACCGCTTCCAGGGCCTGCGCCAGCGCCGTCTGGAGGGGACGGGGCTGGAAAACCTTGTCCTTCACCACGTAACGGAAGACTTTCGGGATGGGAGGCAACTCCTCCCGCAGCGGGGCGAACACGGGCCAGCGAATCTCCGAGAGTGTTCGCCGTGCCCGTTCCCGCGCCCGCGCGAAGTAGGCCGCCGGGTCGTCATAGGCCGAGAAGTCTGTGACCGTCGGCAGCGGAAAGGAACTGCCCAGCCAGTCCGCGAAACTGGTCAGCCCGGCGAGGCGCATGAAGGCGGCGGGGGTGAGGGTGGGGGCAATGGGCACGGCGTCGTAGCGGGCTCCGGTACCCAGGGTGACGAGGCGCATCAGTTCCCGGCGGACTTTGTGCCACATGGGTTCTTCGCCTGCTTGATCCGCGGACGGGTTGAGTTCATTGGACTCAATACGAAAACCGTGATGGCAAGCAACAGCATCGGCAACTTGCTTTCGGAGCGTCTTGGGCCAGTTCAGCCGTTCAAGACAGAGTGGCAGCCAGACCTGCGTCATAACACCGTGAGGCACAGCTTTGCTTCTGTCCAGATACGGTGAAATGGGGAGCGTTGAGTCCACGTTGCTCTGACCCTCCGGCCACAGCACCTGAAACGCCGGACTCGCCTTTCCCAGATCGTGCAGCGCCACCAGCGCCAGCGTCCAGGCCAGCGCCTGCTCGCCCTCCAGCCCCAGGTCGCCCTCGAACAGCGCCCGCGTTTGCGGTGGCTCCAGGCGCAGAATCTCCGCCGCGCACGCCGCCACGTCCAGCAGGTGGTTGAGGACGGGCAGGCACGCCCCCTGTGAACCGTCCGCGTTCTTCTTCGCGCTCTTGGCCCACAGGGTCCGCGCCGCCGCCGTAATGGGGTGAAGTTGGCTCATGCGCGGAGGGTACATGGGAGGGGCGACGAAATCGGTCGCAAATCCAGTATCCAGGCGGCTGCTAAAATCTTCTGGTTCCTCAAAACTTGGGGATGGCCCGAGAGGGCTAAGAGCTTGTAGGTTCCCCTCTTCCGAGGGGATGCGCCCGCTCACCTCGTAGAAGAGAGGTCTAAGGGCTTGACAAGCACCTGAAGACCGAGTAATTTTACAACAGCAAAGAGGATCGGGGGGCGTAAATGCCTCAGATTGCCGTCTGAAGCGCCCCCCGACCCCTTTGCAGCGGTCCTATTTCTGCCCTCTAACAATAGCGCACCCGAGGGCATGCATTCCATGCGCCGGAGGAATATATGTTCACTGAGGAAGAGATTTTTGAGATGCTCCTAGCTGCGATACGCCGGGCACACTTACGGCATCCTCGCAACGCTACCGACTTCAGTAAGTACCTTCAGGCGGAAATGAGCTTGGAGCTTGCTGAGGCTTGGGGCCGCGCCAGGGGCTACTGCTAGGTTTTAGATTTACATGGATGTACTCAAGTTATCTGCCGGTTGTCTCCTCGCTACGGTGTGTGCGACATCCGGCAGACAGCTACACATGAGGATGGTCCCTCGGAGGTAGACCTTGGATACTTACCCATTACTGGATAGAAAATGGGTTCCAGTCGTCACATTGACCAACAATCACGAACTTGTCTCTCTCTGTGAGTCTCTTTTGAACGCCGCTAGCTACCGCCGGATAGACGCGGGGCATCCCCTGAAAACGTCTGCGCTGTATCGCCTGCATCTGGCGTTGCTGCATCGGGCGCTGGTAGGTCCTATGGACGCTGACCAGGGCGCCGAGTGGTATCTGGCCGGGCGCTTTCCGGACGGGGTGGCGCAGTATCTGGACCGCTACGCCGACCGCTTCCACCTCTTCGGGACGCAGCCCTTCATGCAAGTCGCGGGGCTGGACCCGGCGGCTGTGGGCGAGAACTTCCGCAGCCACTGGACCCGCCTGAGCACCGAGGAGGGCAGCCCGAACACGACCGCCCTTTTCAACGTGGAGGCCCGGCCCGGCGGTAACCGCAGCGACGCGCTCACGCCCGCGCAGGCCGCCCTGCACCTGCTGACCCACCAGACCTTCGCGCTGGGGGGCCTGATCAAACGCTTCACCACATCGGCGCGGGCGGCTCCGGTGGCGACGGCCGGCCTCTTTCTGGCAGAGGGGGCGAATCTGCACCAGACCCTCTGCCTGAACCTCGTGCCGTACCTGGCGGCCATGCAGGAGCAGGACCTTCCCCCCTGGGAGGACGAGCCGCTGACTGTGGAGCATATTCGCGCCCGGTACGACCCCGAACGGCCCCGCGTGGCCGCTGGATACGCCAGCCGCTATGCCTGGCCGAGCCGCAGCGTCCTGCTGCTGCCCGAGGAGACGCCGCAGGGCGTGGTCGTGCGGTCTATCGGCTTCGGCGCGGGGATTCCGCTGGAGGGTGCGGGCGAGGGCAGCGGCACGGGCACCGACCCGATGGTCAGCCTGCGCCCCAGCCGCGACCCCAAGAACGACCAACCCTTTCCCTACAAACTGCGGCGCGAGCGGCTGCTGTGGCGCGACATGAATGCCCTGCTCCCCGACCCCGCCGCCCAGGTGTCCGAGTACCGCAAGGGTGGGGTCAAGGTGAAGGCAGGAACGCCGCCCAAGACCGTCTCGCACGCCCGCGACGTGATGCGGGCCGCCGCCGAGCGGCTAGGGCGGACGGGAGAGCCAAAGCCCGCCCCCTCCCAGAACGCGCCCAACGACGGCTGGGAAGAGGAAGGCACCCCCGACGCCCGTGCCCCGCACCCGGTCATTCCCGTCGTCGTGTTCGGCCAACTGACCGACCAGGGCAAGGCGTTCGCCATGCGTCAGGAGACGTACACGCTGCCGGAAGCCTTCATCCAGAATCCGGAGACGTTCCGCGACCACGTGCAAGCGGCCCTGACCGACGCGGGCACCGTGGGCGAGGGCCTGCGCCGCTCGGTCCACCTTCTCGCCCACGGGCTGCTGAAAAAGGACGGCGACCGCGACCCCCACAAGGACGACGTGGGCAAGCTGGCCGCTCAGATTCCCGCCGAGCCGACCTACTGGGCCGGGCTGGACACCCCCTTCCGTACCTATCTGCTGGCGCTGGATGTGGACACGAAAGCTGCCCTGACCGAGTGGCATACCGCCCTGCGCCGAGCGGCCCTAAAAGGCTGGCGCACCGCCGAGCAAGCTGCCGGGATGAACGCGGTGGGCCTGCGGGCCGTGCAGGTCGCGCAGGGGCCGCTGCTCAAAGCCCTGGGCACCCTCAAGAACGGAGACACCCCATGACCAAGCAAGTGGCGGATGACCGCCCCGCCCGCTTTGTGGCCGAGCTTTCCCGGCTGGAACGCGGCCCCCTCGCACAGCTTCGGCGGGGGCTGGGCGGCGACGAGCGCGGCGTGTATTGGCTGGAGGGGCTGTATACCCGCACCGGCTACGGCACGGCGGAATCCTATCAGAAAGAGGCTCTGCAACTCGTCGCGGGCCTGTACGCCCTCAAACCTCAGGCCCGGCAGGATGAGGGCGACGCGGCGGAGATAGAAACGGCGCCCGCCGGGAACGCCGACGCGGAGAAAGGCCCCTCCATCGGCCTGCTGATGGGCAGGCTCTACCTCGCCCAAGGCAGCCGCCCCAGCACCGAGAAACGTTTCCTGGCACTGCTGGACGCCGACCGCGACGGCCTGAACTACCAGATGCGGCAGGCGGTGACCCTGCTCGCCACCGAGGACCTCACGCCCGACTGGGTGCGCCTGACCAGGAACCTCCTGTACTGGGGCGACCGCGTGCGCCGCGAGTGGGCGCAGGACTTCTACCGCGAGATCAGTCGGGAGGCCAAGGCGCAGACCGAGGCGTCTTCCACAGCCCCCTCGGATGAGGCGCTGCCCGCCCCCACCCCCTCTTCCCAATCCGGCGACGACGCCGACGGAGACAGGTTATGAAAGCCCTGCTAGAGCTGCACTACCTCCAGAACTTCGCCCCCAGCAACCTCAACCGCGACGATACCGGCAGCCCCAAGGACGCCTTTTTCGGCGGCACCCGGCGGCTGCGGATTTCCTCGCAGTCGTTCAAGCGGGCGATGCGGCAGGACTTCGGGGGGCGGCAGCTTCTGCGGCCCGACGAGATCGGCGTGCGGACCAAGCGGGCGCACGAGGCGATTGCCGAATTGCTCGCGGGCGAGGGCCGCACAGAGGAGCAGCGCCGCGCCGCCGCTGAACTCGCGCTGGGCGGGCTGGGATTGCCTGTGAAGGACGGCAAGAACCAGTACCTCCTCTTCCTGGGCCGCGACGAGTTGCAGCGGGTGGCCGACATCATCAACTCCAACTGGGCCGAGTTCCAGGCGGCGGCCCCCACCCCGGAGGAAGGCGGCAAGAAAAAGGCGAGCAAGAAAGCAGCCCTAAGCGGCGATCTCGGCAAGCAACTCGCGGGGGCGCTCAACGGCAGCAAGGCCGTGGATGTGGCCCTGTTCGGGCGGATGCTCGCCGACCTCCCCGATAAGAACGCGGACGCGGCGGCGCAGGTGGCGCACGCCATCAGCACCCACGCCCTGCGCGAGCGGCAGTACGACTTTTACACGGCGGTGGACGACCTCAAGCCCGAGGACAACGCCGGGGCCGACATGCTGGGCACGGTGGAGTTCGCCAGCGCAACCGTCTACCGCTACGCCTGCATCGACCTGGGCAAGTTGCTGGAAAACCTGCAAGGCGACCGCGAACTGCTGAAGCGGGGGCTGCGGGCCTTTCTGTACGCCTCCGTGTTCGCCGCGCCGACGGGCAAGCAGAACACCTTCGCCGCGCACAACCTGCCGGGGCTGATGGTGCAGGTCGTGCGCCGGAACACCTCGCCGCGCAACCTCGCCAACGCGTTTGAAAAGGGCGTGCGGGCCGAGGGCGGGGGCGGCTACCTGGCGCCCAGCGTCGCGGCGCTGGCCGGGGAAATGGACTGGCAGAACGGCGTCTTCGGGGATGCCGGAGCCGCCCGCTTCGTGGCGCGGGAGGGCGGGCACGCGGTCTTCGGGGAGGCGATGCCCGACGTGGCAGCGTTGATTGACGCGACGGTCGCGGACGCCCTGAATGCACTGGAGGCCTGACGGTGGCGACCCTGCTGCTGCGGCTGGTCGCCCCCATGCAGGCCTGGGGCACGCGCAGCCGCTTCGACGACCGCGACACCGAGGCCGAGCCGAGCCGTTCGGGGGTGCTGGGCCTGTGTGCGGCGGCGCTGGGCATCGACCGCGCCGAGCCGATGGAGCACCTGACCCGCCTGCGCTTCGGCGTGCGGGTGGACCGCGAGGGAGTGGTGGGCACCGACTACCACACCGCTCAACTGCGCCCCGGCGACCCGAAGACGAGGACGGATGTGACCCGCCGCGCCTACCTCGCCGACGCCGCGTTCTGGGCCGGGCTGGAGGGGAACCGGGGGGTGCTAGCCGAGTTGCACGCCGCCTTGAAAAACCCGCACTGGCCGCTGTCGCTGGGACGGAGGGCCTTTCAACCCAGCCTGCCCATCTTCGCTGAGCCTCCGCTGGACCTGCCGCTGTGGGAGGCGCTGCTGACCGCCCCCAGCCTGCGCCGCGAGGATGACGCCGAGCCTTACCGCCTGGTACTGGACCGGGAGGCGGTGCCGGAGGGTGAGCGGGGCCGCGCTTCCCCCTCCCGGCGCCAGGACGTGCCCGACGGTCCCTTCGTCCGGCGGCGTTATGTGTCGCGCGACGTGCTGACGGTGACGGTGCCCCTGACCCCGGACCCCGACCCCTGGCTGCGGCTGTCTCCCTCCGAGGAGGTGGGCGCTTGACTCCGCTCCACCTCTCCCGCCTGATCTTCGACGACCGCGACCCCCGCACGGCCCGCGACCTCGCCAGTCCCTACGCGCTGCACCAGACCCTGCGCTGGGCCTTTCCGGGGGCGGGGGTAGAGGGGGCGCCCCTGCCGGACGGCGAGCGGCTGCTATGGCGGCAGGAGGACCGGACCACCCTCCTCGTCCAGAGCCTGACCCCGCCCGACTGGGAGGCGCTGAACGCCCGGCATCCCGGCTCGCTGCGGGGCTGGGAGGTCAAGGCGGTGGACCTGACCCGAGCGCTGACCCCCGGTCGTGCTCTGCGCTTCCGCCTGCGGGCGAACGTGACCGTGCGGAAGCTGGACGAGCGGGGCCGCAGCCGCCGTCACGCCCTGCGCGGCTCGCGTGAGCAGCTTGAATGGCTGGAACGGCAGGGCGAACAGCACGGCTTTGACCTCCTCGCCGCCGACATCGCCCACAGCGGCACCGTCCGCACCCGCAAGGGCACCCAGACGCTGACCCTCCACACCGTCACCTTCGAGGGTCGGCTGGGCGTGACCGACCCGGCGTCGCTGCTGGACGCGGTGCGCGGGGGCCTCGGCCACGCCAAGGCGCTGGGTTGCGGCCTATTGAGCCTGGGGCCGGGCTGAGCCTTTTTTCAGGAGGTACTTCATGACCGACCCGGCCTCCATCCCACCGACCTCCAACGCCATCGTCTGGCAGCGGCAGAACCTGCGCGAGCTGCCCAAGTTCCGCGACGGCACGACCTACCTCTACCTCGACCACACCCGACTGGAGCAGGACGGCCGGGGCGTGCGGGCCTACCACCCGGAGGGCATGGTGACCATCCCGGCGGCCAGCCTCAGCGTGCTGCTGCTGGGGCCGGGCTGCTCGGTGAGTCACGAGGCGGTCAAGGCCCTCTCCGACACGGGCTGCTCGCTGCTGTGGGTGGGTGAGGAAGGCGTGCGCCTCTACGCCAGCGGCCTGGGCGAGACTCGCAGTGCGGCCCGGCTTCACCGGCAGGCGCTGCTGTGGGCTAACCCCCAGAGCCGCCTGCGCGTGGTGCGCCAGATGTACGCGATGCGCTTTCCGGAGGGGCTGCCCCCGGACCTCACCCTCCAGCAGATTCGTGGGCGCGAGGGGCACGGGTGCGCGACGCCTATGCCCGCTACAGCCGGGCGCACGGGGTCAAGTGGGACACGCGTCAGTACAAGCAGCAGGACTGGAACCGCGCCACACCCGTGAACAAGGCGGTGAGCGCCGGGAACGCCTGTCTGTACGGCCTCGCGCACGCCGCGATCCTGAGCATGGGCTATAGCCCCGCGCTGGGCTTCGTGCACACCGGCAAGATGCTCAGCTTCGTCTACGACGTGGCCGACCTCTACAAGCTGGAGGTGGTGCTGCCCGTCGCCTTCCGCGAGGCGGCCACCCCCGGCGACGATTTGGAACGGCGCGTCCGCACCGGCCTGCGCGACCACATGACCAAACTGCGGTTGCTGGAGCGCATGGCCGCCGATCTCCTGCATCTGCTGGGCGGCGACGATGCCAACCCCGAGCCGACCGCCCCCGGCGACCTGTGGGACCCGGAGGGCAACGCGGCGGGAGGGGTGAACCATGCTGGTCATGACTCTTGAGGCCGTGCCCGAGAGCCTGCGCGGTGAGCTGTCACGCTGGTTGATCGAGGTGCAGCCGGGCGTGTATGTCGGCAACGCCTCGGCCCTCGTGCGCGACCTGCTGTGGGACAAGGCCGTGGGGCATACCCGCCGGGGCCGCTGCACCCAGGTCTACCGGGCCAACAACGAGCAGGGCTTTGTGATCCGCACCCACGGAGACGCGACCCGGCGGGTGGTCAATCTGGACGGCTACCAGCTTGTTGCTGTCCGCAACGCCCGGCATGCACAATTGGCCCGGGAGTACGACCCTCCCGAGGACGATGACAGATTGTGATTTGAATCGAGGGCAGGGAGCTGGCCTTCTCCGCAGGTGACGTGCAGGAAGGACCGCGTTTCTGAAGTGTTTTCCCCACGGGTGTGGGGATGGTCCGGGGGTGGATTCATGGCAAGAGGAAATGTTGCGTTTTCCCCACGGGTGTGGGGATGGTCCGTTTTTTGCCAGCCGACGCGGAGCCGCCCAGGAGTTTTCCCCACGGGTGTGGGGATGGTCCGCAGCTCCTCCATCTGCTCGGGGGTGGTGCTGCGTTTTCCCCACGGGTGTGGGGATGGTCCGTTCCCTGTGGGGCGTGGATATGCAGCACGGCCGTTTTCCCCACGGGTGTGGGGATGGTCCGGAAAGCCCGATCATGGCCGCCGAGTACCTGATGTTTTCCCCACGGGTGTGGGGATGGTCCGACGCGGCCGACGAATACCACAGTGTCCGGGGCGTTTTCCCCACGGGTGTGGGGATGGTCCATCCCCGCGACCGCACAAACGTTTTGGAGTAGTGTTTTCCCCACGGGTGTGGGGATGGTCCGCGGGGCCGAACTTCATCAGGGATTCCCAGGCGTTTTCCCCACGGGTGTGGGGATGGTCCGGCATCGGGACTCTCCCGCACGACGGCCTATGCGTTTTCCCCACGGGTGTGGGGATGGTCCGCGGGCATCAGCGGCACCATCTACGCGCCCGACGTTTTCCCCACGGGTGTGGGGATGGTCCGCGGCAGCGGGTGTCGTCGCTCCAAGTGGCGGTGTTTTCCCCACGGGTGTGGGGATGGTCCGTCGAGTACACCACCATCCGCAAAACGGGCAGCGTTTTCCCCACGGGTGTGGGGATGGTCCGCGGGAGGGCTGGAGCCTCGCGGACGTGCTCACGTTTTCCCCACGGGTGTGGGGATGGTCCGCCCAGGGTCCGCGCCTGCTCCGCGTCCTCGGTGTTTTCCCCACGGGTGTGGGGATGGTCCGCCGACCAGCAGGACTCCCCCCTGGCCCTGACCGTTTTCCCCACGGGTGTGGGGATGGTCCGTCCGCATGACCGCCCCCACCCTCACGCCCGACGTTTTCCCCACGGGTGTGGGGATGGTCCGGCCAGCGCCTGCTCCTCGTTGTTGAGGCGCAGGTTTTCCCCACGGGTGTGGGGATGGTCCGGGTCATGCGCTCACCGCCTGGGGCAGGGCCGGGTTTTCCCCACGGGTGTGGGGATGGTCCGCTGCGCGAGACCCGCGTGGCGGCGGTCGCGGCGTTTTCCCCACGGGTGTGGGGATGGTCCGCTGACCCCCGCGCAGACCGTGCAGGCCCTGGCGTTTTCCCCACGGGTGTGGGGATGGTCCGCCGCGACCGGCACGAACAGCCCGCCAATCAGGGTTTTCCCCACGGGTGTGGGGATGGTCCCCGCCAGCTCGCGGATCACGGTCTCCATGCCCTGTTTTCCCCACGGGTGTGGGGATGGTCCGCCAACCTCACCACGCTCGACGACCTCAACGGCGTTTTCCCCACGGGTGTGGGGATGGTCCGCGGTCAGGCACCACAGCATTGCTGCGGCCAGCGTTTTCCCCACGGGTGTGGGGATGGTCCGCCTCGCCACGGCGCTGCACGATCAGCAGTGGAGTTTTCCCCACGGGTGTGGGGATGGTCCGAACCGGCCCCAGCGCCGGTCCCCGTGACGCCCGTTTTCCCCACGGGTGTGGGGATGGTCCGAGGGCGGCGACAAGGACGACAGACCCGTGGGTGTTTTCCCCACGGGTGTGGGGATGGTCCGCGCTACACCGACGATGTTTTTAATAATCGCCCGTTTTCCCCACGGGTGTGGGGATGGTCCGGGGTCACCCTCTTGGACGGCGCTCAGCGCGGCGTTTTCCCCACGGGTGTGGGGATGGTCCGCGTTCCTCCTGCGCGTCTCCAGCTCGCCGCCTGTTTTCCCCACGGGTGTGGGGATGGTCCAGCCCGCCAATAATCATATATGCGCCCTCGGTGTGTTTTCCCCACGGGTGTGGGGATGGTCCGCTGTCGCGACTCCGATTTTTGCTGTCCTTGTGGTTTTCCCCACGGGTGTGGGGATGGTCCGATGCAACCCGCATCGGGGCAGACCGTCTCAACGTTTTCCCCACGGGTGTGGGGATGGTCCGGCCCACGCCGAGGCCAGGCGGCTCCAGGACGAGTTTTCCCCACGGGTGTGGGGATGGTCCGTCACCCACGGCGGGAACGGTTGGCATCCCCATGTTTTCCCCACGGGTGTGGGGATGGTCCGCGCGGGGACAACGACTAACACGGGTATTCCGGGTTTTCCCCACGGGTGTGGGGATGGTCCGCGCGGGGGGGGCTGGTACGAGTTCCCGGCGGCGTTTTCCCCACGGGTGTGGGGATGGTCCGACTTCTTCGACCCTTTGCTACAGGCTGCCTCCGTTTTCCCCACGGGTGTGGGGATGGTCCGAGCTTGGCCTGGGCTTCGAGCCGCTGCTCGACGTTTTCCCCACGGGTGTGGGGATGGTCCGACCAGCCCACGGCGCCTGCCCTGCGGGTGCTGGTTTTCCCCACGGGTGTGGGGATGGTCCGGGGGCCAGGGCGGAGGCGGCCTGCTCCTCCGGGTTTTCCCCACGGGTGTGGGGATGGTCCGGTTCGCCTTTTCTGTCTCCCCGACCTTGCCCCGTTTTCCCCACGGGTGTGGGGATGGTCCGCCCTGGAGGAGGCGTGATCCCCTCCCCCCTGGGTTTTCCCCACGGGTGTGGGGATGGTCCGGCCCCCCAGTCCCCCCCGCCTCCTCTGCCCCAGTTTTCCCCACGGGTGTGGGGATGGTCCGGCCCGTTGGGAGGCGGCGGCGGTCGCCGGGGGGTTTTCCCCACGGGTGTGGGGATGGTCCGCACCCCAGGACACCATGACCCCCACACCTCGGTTTTCCCCACGGGTGTGGGGATGGTCCGACACCCCAGATGTCTATATGCGCTTCATCTATGTTTTCCCCACGGGTGTGGGGATGGTCCGATCGTCTACGACCCCGCCCGGCACGATGACGGGTTTTCCCCACGGGTGTGGGGATGGTCCGTAGTCGCTGATTGTGCCGGGTGCGACCAGCTCGTTTTCCCCACGGGTGTGGGGATGGTCCGCAGGCCGGTCGACTGCGCTTCTTCATCCCCGGCGTTTTCCCCACGGGTGTGGGGATGGTCCGCTGCGGGTTGGCCTTCAGCCCCGCTTGACCGGGTTTTCCCCACGGGTGTGGGGATGGTCCGGACGCAACGGGCTGGACCCGTTTGACGAGCACGTTTTCCCCACGGGTGTGGGGATGGTCCCAGAGGGCAGAAGAGGCTACCGCCCGCTCTCGCGTTTTCCCCACGGGTGTGGGGATGGTCCGGACGGCAAGCCCGTCATGCACGAGTGGAACGCGTTTTCCCCACGGGTGTGGGGATGGTCCGTCCAGGTGCGCGGCGTGCGGCCGGTGGGCGACGTTTTCCCCACGGGTGTGGGGATGGTCCGCGCGTGCCCGTCGCCACGTCCTCCTCCGTCTCGTTTTCCCCACGGGTGTGGGGATGGTCCGTTGGTAATGCTCCCCCACGCGCTGAGCAGCCCGTTTTCCCCACGGGTGTGGGGATGGTCCGCCCTCGTCAAGGCGGACAGGCGGTTCAAGCAGGTTTTCCCCACGGGTGTGGGGATGGTCCGGAGACACCATGGCAACCAAGATCGGAACCGAGGTTTTCCCCACGGGTGTGGGGATGGTCCGTCCAGCCGCAGAACGCCGGGGACGGCGCTGGGGTTTTCCCCACGGGTGTGGGGATGGTCCGCCGATCTGCACCACCCCGACCTTTCCCGCCGTGTTTTCCCCACGGGTGTGGGGATGGTCCGTGGACGTGCTCACTCTGGGCGAACATCATCAGGTTTTTCCCACGGGTGTGGGGATGGTCCGACCGCGCTCGGCCCCAAGTTCACCTTTCAGAAGTTTTCCCCACGGGTGTGGGGATGGTCCGGTCCCGTACTGCACCAGCAGGCCGACGCTGTTGTTTACTCCAGGGCTGTGGGGATGGTTCAACCTTGGTCGCGCCGCTCACCCTGCGGCATTCGCCCCCAAATCCCTATTTCACTCCACGCCTCCCGGACTCAGTGCGCGGGTGCCCGGCGCCCCGGCAGCAGGTGCAGCACGGCCACGATCAGGCCGCCGAGGAGGAGTCCGAAGAGGCCAGAGCCCACCGTTTCGACCAGCCATTCGACGAAACCTTCTGCGAAGGGGACGGCGTGTCCCGCCGACACGGCGAGGTCATGGACGGCATGGAGCGGGCCGCCCAGGCCGAATTCCTCCAGCCCCGCGAGGATGATGTGTCCGCCGACCCACAGCATGGCGGCGGTCCCGATCACCGAGAGGGCCGCCAGGACCTTGGGCATTCCGCGCACCAGTCCGCGTCCCACCGAGCGGCTGGCCCCCGACGCGCTGTTGGCCAGCCGCAGGCCGAAGTCGTCCATCTTCACGATCAGGCCCACGACCCCGTACACCAGCGCGGTGATCAGCAGCGCCACAACCATCAGGGTCACCGCCCGCAGCCAGAAGGTCTGGTCGGCCACCTCCGCGAGCGAGATCGCCATGATCTCGGCCGAGAGGATGAAGTCGGTGCGGATCGCCCCCGCGACCATCTGCTCCTCATGGGCCTGCCCGGTCAGGGCGGCAGGCTCCTCGCCGTGGTGGCCCTTCTTGTGGCCGCTGACGGCCTCGTAGACCTTTTCTGCGCCCTCGAAGCAGAGGTAGGCCCCGCCCAGCATCAGGATCGGGGTGATGGCGCCGGGCAGAAACTGGCTGAGCAGCAGCGCGGCAGGCAGGATAAAGACGACCTTGTTGCGCAGTGATCCCCGCGCGATGCGCCAGATGATGGGCAGTTCGCGGTCGGGGGTAAAGCCCGTCACGTAGCGGGGCGTGACCGCCGTGTCGTCCACGACCACGCCGATGGCCTTGGACCCGGCCTTGGCCGCCGCCGCCCCGATGTCGTCGATCGAGGCCGCCGCCAGCCGGGCGATGGCCGCCACGTCGTCGAGCAGGGCGACCAGACCGCCGCTCACAGCCGGGCCTCCGGGCAGGGGTGGTGAAAGGCGGGCGGGGCGGGGCGGGCGAGCCTGAAAACCATCAGGCCCACAGCCTAGTGCATTGGCTCCCGCTGCACTCGCCCTACCTGCCCTGGGGGTGGCGGCACCGTATCCTGCCCGCATGGTCCGCCCGCCCGCCCCCATCCGGAGTGACGCCTTTTCCGCCGCCGCCGAGGCCCTGGCCGCCGCCCGGCAACCGGGGGACGTGATCGCCACCCTGCTCGCGCACGCCCACGCGGCCTTCCAGGTCGCCGCTGCCGCGTGGCTCGCGCCGGGGGCGGGACAAGAGGGAGGCGTCCCCCCGGAGCCTGCCGCCCAGGTGGGGGCCTGGGCGGCCCTGCCGGATGCCGCGACCCTGCGGGGGGCATGGGGGCGGCACGGGCCGGTCTTGCCGGAGGGCGGGGGCGTCGCCCTCTTTCCCCTCCAGACGGGCGAGGCGGCCCCGCTGGGCCTGCTGGGGCTGGCGTGGCCGCAGGCACCTGACGAGGCCGAGGCGCGGTTCGCGCGGCTGCTGGCGGGGCAGGCGGCGCTGCACCTCGGGCGGCTGGCGTGGGAGGGCAGCCCGGACCTGGCCGGGGCACTGGACCCTCTCGGGGGGCTGGCGCGGGCGGCCCTGCGGATCGCGCGGGCGCCGGGGCTTCAGGCGGCGCTGGAGGTCATCACCGAGGAGGCCCGCACGCTGGTGGGGGCGCACCAGTCGGTCGTGAGTCTCACCGTGAGCGAGGACTGGGCGCAGGCGATCACGGCCGTGTCCCTCAGCGACAAGTACGCGGCGTGGCGCGAGTACGCCGTGCCTCCCAGCGGCAGCGGCATCTACGCGCTGGTGTGCCGCATGAACGAGCCCCTGCGGCTGACCCAGGCCGAGCTGGAGGCGCACCCGGCCTGGCGCGGGTTCGGGGCGCACGCCGCCGAGCACCCCCCCATGCGCGGCTGGCTGGCGGTGCCGCTGGTGGGGCGGGGCGGGCGCAACATCGGCCTGATTCAGCTGAGCGACCGCGTGGAGGGCGACTTCACCGCGCGGGACGAGCACATCCTGGTGCAACTCGCGCAGTTCGCCGCCGTGACGGTCGAGCATGCCCGATCGATCGAACTCGCCCAGGCCGAGCTGGAACGGCGCCAGCAGGCCGAGGCCCGGCTGCGCGTCCTCAACATGGAACTCGAGGGCCGGATCGGGGCCGCCACCCACGAACTGGAAACCCGCGCGGCGGCGCTCGACGCCTTCGTGGCCTTTAGCGAGGCGGTGGGCACCCAGACGGACGTGGCGGCGCTGGCGGGGCAGGCCATCCGGGTCATGCGGACCACGCTGGGGCACGTCAGCGTGGGGTACTACGAGCCGGAAGGCGGGCTGTGGCGGGCGCGGGTGTGGTCGGACGACATGACCCCCGAGATCGTCGCGCAGATCCGGGCGGGCATCCCGGCAGACGCGCCTGACCTGGCCCGCGCGGTAGCCTCCAGCGAGCCGGTCTTCGTGGATGGCTGGGACGCCGAGGCGAACGCGCTCTCGACCACCACGAGCTACGGGGCGGGGGCCTTCGTGCCTGTCGTGATCGGGGGCGAGGTCTGCTCGCTGCTCGCGGTGGGTACCCGCGCCGCGCGGCGCTGGACCGAGCACGAGCGCACCGTGATGCGGGCGGTGGGCCGCAGCTTTCAGCTCGCGCTGGAACGGTCCGAGGCCACCGCGCTGCTGGAGCGCCAGAACGGTGAACTCGCGGCCCGGACCCGCGCCCTGGAGGGCTTCGCGCACCTCACGGGCGACCTCGCCGCGCAGGGCGATCCCCGCGTCTTCGTGCGGCGGGCGCAAGAGGTGATCCTCTCGCTGCTGCCGCCCGGCTACGCCCTGTACTACGAGCGCGAGGAGGGGCGCTGGCGCAACCGGGTGCAGGTCGGGGACGTGGGCAATGCCGACCTCCAAGCCTTTATCGACGCCGGGCCCCAGGTGGGCGTCACTCCCAGCGTGGACGTGCCCTGGGAGACCCGGCAGCCCTACTACCAGGACGCCTACGCGCGGGGCAGCGACACCCCCGAGGACATGGTGCAGCACGTGAGTACCGTCGCCTCGCTGCCCGTGCTGCGCCGGGGCGAGGTGGTCGGGGTGCTTATCGCCGTGATCTTCGAGGGCCGGGCCTGGAACGCCACCGACCGCACCGTGCTGGAGACGGTGGTGAGCAGCCTGGGCCTCGCGCTGGAGCGGGCCGAGAGTGTCGCCCTGCTGGCCGAGCGCACCACCGAACTGGAACAGACCAACGCCGAACTTGAGCGCAGCAACGCCGAACTCGAACAGTTCGCCTACGTCGCCTCGCACGACCTGCAAGCGCCCATCCGCGCGATGACCAGCTTTGCTGGGCTGACCCAGCGCCGCTACGGTGACGTACTCGACGACCGGGGCCGGATGTACCTCCAGCAGATCGCGGAAAGCGGCGAGCACATGAAGCGCCTCGTGGATGACCTGCTGACCTTTTCGCGGGTTCACACGGCCCAGCGCGAGCCGGAGGTGGTCGACAGCGGCGCCGTCTTCGACGCGGTGCGCCGCCGCCTGGAGCGGGGAGCCGACCTCGCGGGCGCCCGCCTGACCCGTGGCCCCTTGCCCCTCGTCCTGGCCGACCCGCAGCAGCTCGACCAGCTCCTGCAAAACCTGATCTCCAATGGGCTGAAGTACCGCCGGGAGGGGGTGACGCCGGAAGTCCATGTCTGGGCCGAGCGCGACGGCGAGATGGAGCGCTTCGCGGTGCGCGACAACGGCATCGGGATCGAAGGGCAGTATTTCGGGCGCATCTTCGAGATCTTCCAGCGCCTGCACGGCCGCGAGCAGTACGAGGGGACCGGCATCGGCCTCGCCGTGTGCAAGAAGATCGTCGAGCGCCACGGCGGCCAGATCTGGGTCGAGAGCGAGGTCGGGCAGGGCACCACCTTCTTCTTCACCCTGCCGGACGGGTCGGCTCCACCTTTCGCCGGATGACCCGCCCCGCCCGGCGGCTAGGCTGAGGCCATGCCCAGGCGAATCCTGCCCACGGCCTTCCTCGTGGGGGCCATGTCCCTGTCTCCCGTCCTCGCGCAACCTGCCCCGGCTTCATCCGCCGCCGCCCCGTCCGCCGAGCAGTCGGCACAGCTCGTCGAGCGCTTGCTGCGCAGCATGACCGGACCGAACGGGGACACCCAGGTCACCTACGGGGCGGTGCCCGGCACGTTGCCGCTGCGCCTCGCGCCGCCGCTGGAGGTTCTCGCCAGCGTCCGCACGGGCCAGAGTGGGGGCGGCTACGTCTACTGGCGCATTCTGGCCGGGAGCGCTCTGCCCGCCGAGGAAACCCGCGCAGCCCTGCAAAAGAGCCTGGAGGCGAGCGGCTGGAAGCCCCAGCCCTTCTACGGCCCGCCTATCGGCTTCGCCACCCAGCAGACGGCCCGCAATCAGGGCTTCTACCGCGAGGGGGGCACCAACTTCGTCCTGAATGCCAACCTCGTCGAGCGGGGGGGCCGCACCGAGATCGAACTGGGCGTCAACGTGGTGTCCGCGCAGGCCATCGCCAACCTGAAAAAAGCGCCCACCTACCGCCCGCAGTCCAGCCTGCCGCTGTTGAGGGCGTTTCCCGGCGCCACGGTGAAGGGCGGGTACACGCCCACTTTCCCCAACGGCTCCATCAGCTCGGCCCACGTGCAGACCCCCCGTCCGGCGGGCGAGGTCTTCAACTTTTACTCGGCGCAGCTCAAGGCCGCCGGGTGGAAGGCCCGCACCGACACCACCGACGGCCCCCTGCGGGTGGTGACCTACAGCCTGCGCGACCTCAACGGGCGCGAGGCGCTGGGCACCCTGGGCCTCCGCCCCTGGGAGAAGGAGGGGGGCGGCTACGTGCTGACCGTTAGCGTGCAGGGGTTCAAGCCCTGAGCGGGTGTGGGGGCGGCAGGGCGCCGAGTGCCGCCCTATACTGCCCCCACCGTGCAACCTGCCCCCCCGCTCGCCGGGCCGACCCCGGCCCTGCCCCCGCCCGCCTTTCTGGACGTGTCCGGCGTCCGCACCCGCCACGTTCAGGCCGGCAGCGGCCCGCCGGTCGTCTTGCTGCACGGCATCGGCCGCAGCCTGGAAGACTGGTCGGAGACGGTGGGGCCGCTCGCCGCGCGGCATGCGGTCTACGCCCCCGACCTGATCGGCTTCGGCCTGACCGACAAGCCCGACGTGCCCTACACGCTGGCGGGGCTGGCGCGGTTCGTGCGGCATTACCTGGATGCGGTGGGGGAGACCCGGCCCGTCACGTTGGTCGGCAACTCGCTGGGTGGGGCGGTCGCCGCACAGTTCGCGCTGCTGTTTCCCGAGCGGACGCGGGCGCTGGTCCTCGTGAACAGCGCGGGCTTCGGCCAGAGCGTGACCCTGGCCCTGCGGCTGGCGACCGTGCCCCGGCTGGGCGAGGTGCTGCTGCGGCCTTCGCCGCGTTCGGCGCGGCGCACGGTGGCGAGCTTGTTCCACGACCCCCGGCACGTCACCCCCGAGCGGGTGCGCTGGGCCGAGCACTTGGGGCGGCAACCCGGCGCGGCGCGGGCCTTCCTGCGGGTGGCGCGGCACCTGGGCACGTGGCGGGGCATCCACCCGCAGTGGCGGCGCACCCTGGCCGGGGACCTCGCGGGGCGGAAGCTTCCCACCCTGATCGTGTGGGGCGAGCGCGACCTTATCTTGCCCGCCGCGCATCTGGAGGAGGCCCGGCGCCTGTACCCCCACGCCCGCACCCACCTCTTTCCCGAGACCGGCCATGTCCCGCAGATCGAGCGGGCGGCCGACTTTCACCGCCTCGTGCTGGAGTTTCTGGAGGAACAGGCATGACTCAAGCTGTCACGCACACCCAAATCGCCATCATCGGCACCGGCTTCGCGGGGCTGGGGATGGGCCTCCGGCTCAAGGAACGCGGCGCCCAGGATTTCCTGCTGTTCGAGCGGGCGCAGGAGGTCGGCGGCACCTGGCGCGACAACACCTACCCCGGCTGCGCCTGCGACGTGAAGAGCGACCTCTACTCCTTTTCCTTCGCGCCCAACCCCGACTGGAGCCACCGCTACGCCCGCCAGCCCGAGATTCTGGCCTACCTGCGGCAGACGGCCGACCGCTTCGGCATGCGCCCCCACATCCGCTTCGGGCACGAGGTCGAGCGGGCCGAGTGGGACGACGGGGAAGGGCTGTGGCGCATTCGCACCAGCGGCGGCGAATACACCGCGCGGGTGCTGATCTCCGGGCATGGCCCGCTGATTGACCCCAAATGGCCTGATATCCCCGGCCTGGAGAGCTTCACCGGGCCGCGCTTCCATTCCGCCCGCTGGGACCATTCGGTGGACCTGAGCGGGAAGCGGGTCGCGGTGGTCGGCACCGGGGCCTCCGCGATCCAGTTCATTCCCGAGGTGCAGAAGGTGGCGGGGCAGCTCACCGTCTTCCAGCGCACGCCCCCCTGGGTGATGCCCCGGATGGACCATGAGACCAGCGAGCGGCGCCGCGAACTCTTCCGGCGCGTGCCCGCGCTGCAACGGGCCTCGCGCGGCTGGATTTTCGGCATGGCCGAGGCCCGCTTCCTGACCTTCACGAACGAGCGGGCCGGGCGGCTGGCCGAGGGGCTGGCCCTGAAGCACCTCGAAGCGCAGGTCGCGGACCCCGAGTTGCGGGCCAAGCTGACCCCCGACTACCGCCTGGGCTGCAAGCGCATCCTGATCAGCGACGACTATTACCCGGCAATTCAGCAGCCCAACGTCGAACTCGTCACCGAGCCCATTCGCGAGGTCCGGGGCACGGAGGTTGTCACGGCGGACGGCGCGGCCCGGCCCTTCGACGTGCTGATCGCCGGGACCGGCTTCAACGCGACCCAGCCGCCGATGGCCCGCCTGATTCACGGGCGGAGGGGCGTGTCGCTGGCCGACACCTGGAGCGACCACCTGGAGGCGCTGCGGGGGACCACGGTGGCGGGTTTTCCGAACCTCTTCCTGCTGGTCGGGCCGAACACGGCGCTGGGGCACAACTCCATCGTGTACATCATCGAATCGCAGATCGCCTACGTGTTGCAGGCGCTGGACTACCTCGACCGTCATGACCTCGGGGCGCTGGAGGCCCGCCCGGAGGCGCAGGCCGCCTACAGCGACGCCCTCCAGGCCGAGCTGCGCGAGTCGGTGTGGGTGCAGGGCGGCTGCACGAGCTATTACCTCGATGCGGCGGGCCGCAACAGCACCCTGTGGCCCCGGCGGGCGGCGGCTTTCCGGCGGGCGCTGCGGCGCTTCGATCCCGGCGAGTACGCGGTACGCCTGAGTCCGATCCGCCCCACGCCCTTGACCCGGCGCGAGGGCGCGGCGTGACCCCCTACGTCTTCGCGGGCGGGGTCGCCGTCCTCACCGGCGCGGCGGGCGGCATCGGGCAGGCGCTCGCGCACGGGCTGGCGGCGCGGGGCAGCCACCTCGCCCTGATCGACCGCGACGGGCCGGGGCTGGAGCGGGTCGCGGCGGCCATCCGCGCCCAGCACCCGGCCCTGCGGGTCACGGCCCACCCCTTCGACCTCGCCCACACGGGGGGCATCCCCGCCCTGGCGGACGAGGTGCTGCGGGCGCATGGCCGGGTCACCCTGCTCGTCAACAACGCGGGCGTGGCGCTGGGCGGCACCTTCGAACAGGTCACGCCGGAGCAGTTCGACCAGGTCCTGGCGATCAACTTCGGGGCGACCGTGGCCCTGTGCCGGGCCATGCTGCCCGCGCTGCGTTCGTCGCTGGGGGGGCAAATCGTGAACCTGTCGAGCCTGTACGGGATCATCGGCCCGCCGGGGCAGGCGGCCTACAGCGCGAGCAAGTTCGCAGTGCGCGGCTTTTCGGAGGCGCTGCGCCACGAACTCGCCGGGCAGGGCATCGGCGTGACGGTCGTGCATCCCGGCGGCGTCCGCACGGGAATCGCCCGCCACGCCGAGGTCGCTCCCGGTGCCAGCCCCGCCGAGACCGAAGCCGGGCGCCGCGCCCAGGAACGGCTGCTGCGGATGCCCCCCGAGCAGGCCGCCGAGACCATCCTGCGGGCGACGGGGCGCCGCGCCCCCCGCGTCCTGGTGGGCAACGACGCCCGCGCGGTGGATCTGCTCGCGCGGCTGCGGCCGGGGGACTACTGGGGGGTGCTGGGGCGGCTCTTTCGGGGGTAAGTTCGGTCAGGCTTGCAGGGCCGTCCCCTCCGGCACGCAACGCCTCAGGGCGGCGAGCACCTCGGGGTCGAAATGGCGGCCCGACTGCGCGGTGAGTTCGTCCCACACGGCGCCCGAGGTCCACGCGTCCTTGTAGGCACGGGGGGAACTCAGGGCGTCGTACACGTCACAGGCGGCCAGGATGCGAGCGAGCAGCGGCACGGCGTCCCCGGCGAGGCCGCCAGGGTACCCGCTGCCGTCGAGCCGCTCGTGGTGGTGGCGCACCGCCTGCCAGACCGTGAAGGGCAGGCCGGGCACCAGCCGCGAGAGCCCGGCGCTGTAGACCGGGTGGCGCTGCATCTGCCGCCACTCGTGCGGGTCGAGCGCTCCGACCTTGCGCCGCACCCGCCCGGAAATCAACAGCTTGCCGCTGTCGTGCAGCAGCCCGGCGAGGTACGCCTCGCGCACCCGCGCGGGGGCCAGTCCCAGGTCGTGGGCCACCGCGCCCGCCAGGCACGCCACCCGCCCCGAGTGCGCGGTGGGGGGCCAGCCGATGGCCCGCTCCACCACCCCCTGATAGGCGCGGCACCGCCAGTCGGGCCGCTCCAGCGGTGGGCGGGGCGGGGCGGTGGGGTGAGGGCGTGGCGTGGACAGGGAAGCGGTCGGACACAGCGGCATGGTGGGGCGAACCTTTCGAGTGGGGCGGCGGGTCAGCGGGGCGTGGGCAGCAGGAGGCCCCCTCCCACGGTCCCCGGTCGGGGGGCGGGAGGGGGCCTGCCGGGGTCAGAGGGGGCTGAAGACGAACTTGTCGCAGCTTCCGCCGCGCAGCACGCTCTCGGTGTGTTCGCCCAGGTAGGTCTGGCCGGTGATGGCCTCCAGGGCGCCCCAGACCGCGCCCAGGGTGAAGGTGCACTTGCGGTCACTGCCCATCGGCTCGCCCGCCGAGCAGGCCGTGTCCTGGGTCTCGATCACGATGTCCTCGCCCTGCCGGTAGGACCGGGTGACGGCGGCGAGGCAGGTGCCGTTCTTGCCGATGGCGGCGTCCAGCAGGGGCGCGATTTCCTCGACCGGCACGTTGCTGCCCGCCACGCCGAGGTCGGTGGCGAGGTCGCGCCCGCGCACCTTGCCCGCGCGGGTAAAGACCACGGCGGCGCCGTCCTCGCCGAGGGTGTCCTCGACGCCGACGATCACGGCCTTGAAGCAGACGATGGAGTTGAAGTCCCCGACGATGGGGCGCAGCGGTTGGGTGGCAGTGGCAGTCATGAATCTTCTCCTGGCAGGGCTGGGATAGAGGGCGGCGAGCAGGTGCCCAGGGGGGGGGTGGGGCGGGGGTTTACAGGATGCTGGCGACGTCCTGGGCAGTGTCGCGGGCTTCCATGTGCAGCAGCCCGAGGTTCATGCCGGGGGGCGTCACGACGGCCAGCACGCCCTTGGTGCCCGCCGCGTAGATGTAGACCTGCCCGGTCGCGCCGCTCACGCTCATGTCGGTGAGCTGGCCCGAGCCCAGGGTGTCGTTGATGCGCTTGCCCAGGCCCAGCGCGGTCGCGGCCATCGCGGCCACGCGGTTGGCGTCGGTGCCGTCGCTCATCGCCTGCGCGATGGGCAGGCCGTCCACGGTGGCGATCAATGCGCCGCGCAGCTCGGGCATGGAGGTGCGGAGGTTGGTCAGGGAAGCGTTGAGGCGGTCTTGCTTGCTGAGAATCGCGGTCATGGGAGTCTCCTGGGGAACTTCAGCCGCGCAGGGGCTGAGGTGAGAGGGTGGATTCGAGGAGGCGGGCGAGCACGTCACGCGCCTGAACGGGATCGGTGGCGTTGAGCCCCACGACCTGCCCTTCCGGCAGCCCGAAATACAGCGCCACGTCGGCGGGGTCCCACACGCGGGCCTGGTCCTGGCGGGTCACCCCGACCAGAAAAGGCACCGGGATGCGGCTGGTGATGAACTCGAGAATGCTCCGGGCGTGCGCGAAGTCCTGCGGGCGGTCCCCGGCGACGAGGAGCACGAGGCCCAGAGCGCCCTCGCACAGCACCTCCCACATGAAGCTGAAGCGGTCCTGGCCGGGGGTGCCGTAGAGGTGCAGGTCATGCCCGCCGAGGTGCAGGGTGCCGAAGTCGAAGGCGACGGTGGTGTTCGTCTTGCCGATGTCCTCGCTGGCCTCGGCCTCGGTGGCGATCACCGGGGTCTGCGAGAGCGTCTGCACGAAGGTGGTCTTGCCCGCCCCGACCGGGCCGGACACGACCAGCTTGAGGGGCGCCTGGGCAGCGGCGGTCATGCCCGCACCCCCCCTCCGCCCAGACGGCGCAGGGCGCCCAGCAGCCGCTGCACCAGGGGTGCGGAGACGGCGGTGACGGGCGCGGTGTCCACGGCGGTGACGGGTCCCGGCGCAGCCGCCGCCCGCAGCGGCGCGACGAGGTTGGCCGCCCGCAGGCGGTAGAGTGCTGCCCGCAGGTCCTGCTCACTCCAGCCCACCTGCCGGGTGAGGTCGGCGGCGCTCGCACCCCTCTCCAGCACGGGGCGCAGCACGGCCCACGTTCCGGCCAGCGGTGCGGGTACGGATAACGTGCCGGGCACCGCCACGAAGCGGGTCTCGGGGTGCGGCAGGTGCTCGGTCGGGGCAGTAACTTCGGTGTTCAGCACGCTGCCCAGCGGCAGTTCGTAGAACAGCAGGGCTCCGGCAGCGTGCTCGCGGCGCTGGAACTCGAAAGCGCCCCGGCCCTGGGCCGCGAGCTCGAGCAGGACGCCCCTCGCCCGCCCAGCCTCCATCACCGGGAAGCCGTCGAGGTACAGGGCGCGGAGCTGCCCGCGCGTGACCGTGAGTTCCAGGGTGCGGCCTTGATAGGCCTCGTGAAAGTAGAGCGTGCCCGTCTGAACGGCGAGCACCTTGAGCAGGTCGGGCAGCGCGTGGTCTTGCAGGTCGCCGAACAGGGCCATATCAACTCCTTTCTGCATCGGTCGGGACGGGAAGGGGAGAGCCAGCCGTGACAGGCTGGGCTGCTGGACATGCAAACAGGGTTTTAAGACCTGCGCCATCACACGTCTGTCACACTTGATGAGGTACTGATGAGTCTCATAATTCCCGCTAGCAACTCATTGGGCTCAAGCCGCTGGTTCCAACGGTTCAACGTGGAACTTTCTTGTCTAACACGGAACTCAGTCTTCTCATTAGGTGAGTTTTGCATGAGAGTACGCCTGTTGGGCTGTCCAATCGCCAGCGTGAACCATTGCCTGACCTTTCTTCCGTTAGGCTGCCCGAGCGATGTCGCCTGACCCCTCCACTGACCTCTTGCAACGAATCCAGGCCCTCGAAGCCGAGCGTCAGGCCTGGCAGCAGGCCCTGACGCTGTTCAGTGAGGCGCCCGTGCCCTACCTGCTGCTGAACTCGCAGGGCCGGGTGCAGGAGGCCAATGCGGCGGCCTGCACCCATCTCGGACACGGGGCTGAGGCGCTGCGGGGACGGCGGTTCACACGGTTCCTGACGCCGGGGTCACAGGGGACGTTCGAGTGGCTGCTGGGGCAGGCGGGCGGCACGGTGCCGCAGGTCCGGGCCGAGGGACAACTGCTGCACGCGGACGGCACCATGCTCGACGTGCTGCTCGACCTCGCCGCCCCGGCACCAGGCGCGGCGCCGGGACTGCTGCGCCTGATCGTCACCGACATCACGCCCTACAAGCAGGCGCACCGAGACCTGCTCGACATGACCGCCAGCCAGGACGCCCGGCTTCAGGCTGGGGCCACGCACTTCCGGGCCGCCCAGCAGGAACTGGAGGGCGTGGTCACGGTGGTCGTGCAGCAGCTTCAACTGCCGGTCGCGCGGGCGATGAATTACCTGGCGCTGACCCGCCGCGCCCTGGGAGACCCCGCTCCCGAGGAAGTGGCGCGGCCGCTGCTCCAGAGCGAGCGGGCCGTGCAGCAGATCATCGCGCTGCTCGCCTCGGTCGACCGTTACCTCCAGATGCGCCGGATGCGGCTGGGCCTGCGCCGGGTGGACCTGGAGCGGGTGCTGCGCGAGGTGCTCAAGCACGCCCAGCCGGTCATGGAGGGCCGCCATGTCCACGTCACCCACGATCCCCTGCCCACCGTGCTGGGAGACAGCCAGGCCCTCTTCGTGATGTTCGACGAGTACGTCGCCAACGCCCTGAAATACACCAAGGGCCGCGAGATCGCCCGCGTCCACGTGCGGGTGCGCGAGACGGAGACGGAGTACCACATCGGGGTGGAGGACAACGGGACAGGTTTCAACATGCGCCACAAAGACCGCCTCTTTCACCTGTTTGGCCGCCTGCACCCTTCGCGGTCCTACGAGGGCACCGGGGTCGGGCTGGTCACCGTGCGGCGGCTGTGCGGGCGTTTCGGCGGGCGCGTCTGGGCCGAGGGCAAACCGGACCAGGGGGCAACTTTCTGGTTCGCTTGGCCCAAGCTGCCCGTCATCTTGGAGTGAGTGGGGCGCGGTGCTCCGGGGCCGGGGCAGTGGTCGGCGCCTCGCCCGGCTCCCCAGTGCTGAGCTCCACGGCACTGCCCCAGCGGGCCATCGCCGCGATGATCTCCCCCAGTCCTTCACCGCGCGGGGTCAGGGCGTAGTCCACGCGGGGCGGTACCTCGGCATACACGGTGCGGGTCAGGACTCCCTGCTCCTCCAGGTCGCGCAGCCGGGCCGTCAGCGTCTTGGGCGAGATGCGTTCCAGGGCGCGGCGCAACTCGCTGAATCGCCGTGTTCCCCCCAGCAGCTCGCGCACGATCAGGGTGGTCCAGCGCCCCCCCAGCACGTCCATCGTGCGCTCGACCCCACACTCGGGGCGCCGGACTGCCGCATTGCCGTATTTCATGGTTCCTCCTGGGCCTACTGCTTTCTCATAGGATACTGGGTTTCACCTTCCCGCCTCTCTTTCCGGCGGCGCGGGGTGCCCTCTACCGTGGGGACATGACGGCTGGACTTTCGGGTGGGACGCGGCCAGGCATGACGCTGGCCCTGCTGGGGGGGACGGGACGCACGGGCCGCCTGCTGATTGACCGGGCGCTCGCCCAGGGGTACGCGCTGCGGGTGTTGGCCCGCGATCCCGAGCGGCTGCACCGCCGGGACGCCGCCCTGACCCCGGTGACCGGCGACGCCCGCCATGCCGACGACGTGTTCCGGCTGCTTGAAGGAGCGGACGCAGTGCTCAGCACCCTCGGCCCGGTGCGCGGCGACGGGGCGGGCGTGATGGGACAGGCCGCGCACCACCTCGTCGCGGTGATGCCGGGCCTGGGCCTCTCGCGCCTGATCACGCTGACGGGCGCGGGGGTGCGCCAGCCCGGCGACCACCCCAAGCTCAGCGACCGCCTGATTCGCCGGGCGCTGGCGACCCTGCAACCCGACGTGCTGCGCGACTCGGAAGCGCACGTGGCGACCATCACCGCCAGCCCGCTGGACTGGACGGTCGTGCGGGTGCCCCGGCTGGGCGACGGGCCGATGCAGCCGCTGAAGGTGGGCATGGTGGGGGACATTGGCACTTTCGTCTCGCGGGCCAGCACGGCCGACTTCATGCTGCGCGAGCTGGAGGAGGGCCGCTGGGTGCGCCAGGCCCCGGCGGTGAGCCACTGATGGGGGGTCCCGAGCTTCCGCCCCTGCCCGGCCCCGGCGGCTGGCCCGGCCCGGTCTTCGTGATGGGCGCGACGGGCCGGGTGGGCGGCGAGATCGTGCGGCACCTCGCGCCCACCGGGGCCGAACTCTGGGCCGCCGTCCGGGACACCGAGCAGGCGACCCTGCCTCCCGGCGTGCGGCCGGTGCGTTTTGATGTGGCCGATCTGGAAACCTACCCGGCACTGCGCGGGGCGGCCGTTCTCTTCGCGATGTGGCCCCCTGGCACCGGGGTGGCCGACCTGGGGCGGGTCTTTGCGGCGGCGCGGGAGGCGGGCGTGCGCCGGGTGGTTTTCCTGTCGATCCTGGGAGCCGAGCGCCTGTCCATCCTGCCCCACCGCCAGATTGAACGGGAACTGGAGGCGTCGGGTCTGGACGCGGTGCTGCTGCGCTCGGGATACTTCATGCAGAACCTGACGGGCATCCATGCGCCGGAGGTGCGCCGGGGTGAGCTGTTCATCCCCTCGGGCCAGGGCCGCACCAGCGTGGTGGACGTGCGCGACGTGGCCGCCGTCGCCGGACGCGAGCTGGCCCGCCCCCTCACGGCCCCGGCAGTGCGGGCCTGGAGCCTGACCGGACCGCAGGCGCTGACCTTCACCGAGATGGGGCATCTGCTGGGCGTGGCGCTGAACCGCCCGGTGCGGCACGTCAGTCCGGGACCCGTCACCTTCGTCCGGACGGTGACCGGGTGGGGCGTCCCGCGTGGGCTGGCCCTTTTCATGCTCGCCGAGTACACCGTGGCCCGCCTGGGCCTTGCCGCTCGGCTCACGGGCGACGTGGAAACCGCGCTGGGCCGCCCGCCTATCCCCTTCGCCCGCTTCGCGGAGGATTACCGCGAGGTCTGGTTGCCGAACAACTGAAGGCCGCTCAGGCCAAGGCCCGGACCATCGGGGAGCCTTCTTCCCCGCCGCCCCCGGTGTTCAGGGGCGGCGCCCCGCCCAGCACCACGAGGGCCTCGCGGACCACGGCCGGGTCGAACTGCTGCCCGACCTGCGCGGTCAGTTCCGCGAGCGCTTTTGGCTTCGGCCACGCGGCCTTGTAGGAGCGGCGGTGGGTCAGGGCGTCGTACACGTCGGCCACCGCCACGATGCGGGCGACGAGGGGGATCTCCTCGCCCGCGAGCCCACAGGGATAGCCCCGGCCGTTCCAGTGCTCATGGTGGTGCTGGGCGATGGTTTCTGCCATCTGCAGCAGGCGGCTCTGGCCCCCCGCCAGGATGCGGGCACCGATCACGGTATGCCGCCGCATCTGGCGGTACTCCTCGGGGGTCAGTGGGCCTTCTTTGAGCAGGATGCTGTCGGGAATCCCGATCTTGCCCACGTCGTGCAGCCGTGCGGCGATCCGCAGCAGCTCGACTTCCTCCGGCGGCAGCCCCAGCCGCGCCCCGATGGCCGCCGAGAGCTGGCCCACCCGCTGGGTGTGGTCCCCGGTGGTGTCGTCGCGGTACTCGGCCGCCACCGCCAGCCGGGTCACCACCTCGATCTGCGCGAGCTCCAGGCTGTGGGTGCGTTCGCGCACCTCGGCCTCGGCGGTGGCGCGGGCTTCCTCGGCGGCCACCATCCGCAGGCGGTTGAGTTCGGCCTGATGCTGCGCCCGTTCCACCTCGAAGCGGGCGGTCATGCCCTGCACCCGCTCGTCAACCTCGGCGTTCAGCAGGGTGCGCTCGCGCCCATACAGCTGCTCTAGGGCCTGAAAGGCCAGTTCCGTCTGTCCCAGCCGGGCCTGAAGTTGGTACAGGCAGCGCAGCGCGTCGCAGCCCACCTTGGGCCGCCCGATCTCGTCGGCCAGCCGCAGCGCCCGCTCGAAGATGCCGATGGCCTCGGGCAGGGCGCCCTGCCGAACATGCACTTCGCCCAGGTGCAGCAGCACGTCGAGCTGCCCCTCGACATCCTCGGTGTCCAGGGAGATCTGCTCGGCCTCGTGCAGCGTCTTCCGCGCCTCATCCACCCGGTTCCAGGCCAGCAGGACGCGGGCGAGACCGTCCAGCGCCGACAACTCGGCATAGCGGTTCTGCACGGCCCTGGCCAGCTCCAGTGCCCTGGCATAGTGCTTGTGCGCGTCGGCCAGGCGGTCCAGCTCATAGTCCACCCCCGCCAGGTTAAGGACGGCGAGCGCTTCCAGACTCTGATTCTTGAACTGGCGGGCCGAGGAAAGCACTTCCAGAAAGTAGTCGTAGGCTTTTCCCAGGTCGCGCAGGTCCTGATACAGGTCACCCAGGTTCAGCAGCAGATTGCCCTGCACCCGCAGCATCTGCTCGTCGGGGTCGGGGGTGCCTGTCGAAAGGGTGTAAGCGGAGGTCAGGCAGTGCAGAGCTTCCGGGTACTCCCCCCGCTTGGTCAGGAGAACGCCCATATTGCCCAGGGTCTTAACCTGCCCCAGGACAGAGCCCCGGTTTTCGTAGGCCACCAACACTTTTTCGAGTTCGGTCAGGGCCTTTCTCGACTCGCCGGTCGCGTGGTAGGAAGCCGCCAGGAGATTCCTGATCTCGACCTCTCGGTCCGGGGAGGGTCCCAGGCCAAGCGCGGCCTGGGCATGGTCATGGGCGGCGGGCCACTCGCCCATGTCCGTCAGCAGATCGGCCAATAGGTAGTGCGTGTCGGCCAGCTCCCCCCAGCAGTGCAGTTGCTGGTACAAGTGGAGGGCCAACTCGTACTGCTTGCGGGCCGACGCATGGTCTTCCCGGACGCTGTCCAAACGACCAAGCCGGAGGGCAGCCTCGGCCACCCTCCGCAAATCCCCCTCCGCCTGGGCGCCTGTCAGCGCTTCCAGCGCGGTTTCATAAACCTGATCGTCGCCCACACCTGTCAGGGTAGTCGGCGCTCCTCTCAATTCTCTTACTTTTCTTGTCCCCCTCGTCCATGCACCGGGTGGTTTCCGGTCAAACCAGGGGAGGGAACGCGGCCTGTTCCCTCCCCTGGCAGACCCCTGGATTCAGGCCGGGAGGGTCCGGGTGTTACTTGAGCACATCCTTGAGGAAGGCCTCGAGGTTCATCAGGCCCTTCTTGCCCAGCTTGTCCTTGTACGGCGCGTTCATGCCGTTGTTGTACAGGTCATAGGACTTTTCGGCCATCTTCTTGGTAAGGTCCTTGAGCGGTACGTCAATGCCTTGCGAGAGCGCGAGGGCCAGGCCGCCTGCAGCCATCGGCGTGGCCATGGAGGTGCCGCTCCACGACACCAGCATGCCGTCGGGGCCAGGCGTGTAGACATTCTCGCCGAGGGCCACCATTTCGAGGTTGGAGCTGTAGTTGGAAAACGGAGACTTCAGTCCTGCGGTGTTCACGCTGCCCACGCTGAGGCTACGCTCGCCCGCGCCGCCGGAGGCCATGTCGTGCGCGGGGTAGCTGATCGCCGGGCGGTTCTCGTTGCCCGCCGAGGCGACGACCAGAACGTTGTTCTTTTCCGTCGCCCGCTTGATCGCGTCCTGCACGATGGCCGAACGTTCCTCGCTCCCCAGGCTGAGGTTAATGACCTGAGCGCCCCTGGCGACCGCCCAGTCGATGGCCTGCGCGACGTGCAGCACGTCCCCGGAGCCGTCCGGTCCCAGCACCCGCAGCGGCAGAATGGTCGCCTTGGGCGCGATCTGGAGCACGATGCCCGCCACACCCGTGCCGTGGCCGTAGCCGCCCTCGCCCAGCACGCCTTCCTCGTCGGGGTTGGTGTCGCCCGCGTAGAAGTCGCGCCATTCCCCGGCGGGCGCCAGTGATCCGGCCAGTGCCGGGTGGTCCACATCCACACCCGTATCGATGACGGCGACCTTGATGCCCTGCCCCAGCTTGGGCGCCAGGGTATGTGCCTGCTCCAGACGGATGATCTGGAAATTCAGGTTGTTTTCCGGGATCAGGTCGTACTGCCCCTTGATCCACATGGTGCGGCCTTCGGCCGTCCAGAGGCTAAAGTCACCCTTGATCCACATGGTGCGCCCCTGCATGGTCGCAATGGCACTCGCCGAGAAGGCCCCCAGGTTGCTCTCAGGGGTCTCCGCGAGATTCTGTGCCCGCAGACCCGAGCCCCTCGCCTGCGCCGCCGAGAGCCCCAGTACGGCGTACCCCTCCTGGGCATCAAACATCAGGGCGGGGGCGCCGTAGGTGGCCTCCACCTGTTCGCGGGTGGTCCCGGCCGGGACCCGGACCTGCACGACGTGGCTGGGCCGCGCTGCCGTCGTCTGGGAGCCCACGGCGGTTGGCCCCTGCTGCGAGCAACTGGCCAGGATGAGAGACGAGAGGATAAGAACTGCTGCGGTAGAGCGCTTGACCATGACAACCTCCGTGAGAATTGACCAGTAAAGCCAACTCGCTTCTCAGAATCCTAACCCACTTTACATTCACGGAGTCCGCTCCAAACTGGAAGGCCATCTTCAGCTTTCGGGGGTAGCCATGGGGGAGGAGAGAGGCTCTGAAGCAATAGCCGGGCCAGCAGTAATACCGACCGCCTACCACCCTACCCAACTCGGCTCTGTCACGCAGCTCAAATGCACTGCTCATCTTAACCGAGTCTTCATTCTCTCATGCAAACGAGGGGCGGCCCGGGTGGCCGCCCCTCTCGCCGTGGTGGTGGCCGACTATCCGCCCACGTGGACGACCGGGCGCCGGGTCATATCCGGCTCGGCCACCCGCAGCACCTCGTGGGTCAGCGGCGGAATGTCGCCCTCGCCCGCGAGGAGGAAGCGTAGGGCGTTCTGGGCGGGGCCTTTCTCGCTCCACTCGAAGTACACGTGGGGGGGCGTGCCGGTGTGGTCACGCATCCACAACAGCACGGCGGCCAGCGTGTTGGGCACGCTGCTGCCCCTGGCCCGCAGGATGCGGTGCGGCCCCACCCGGACCCCGCACACCGGGACCACCGCGCTGAATTCGCTCGCGTCGGTGACCGCCACTTCTAGAAAGAGGGCCGCGTCCCCCGGTGAGAGGTGATTGTCGAGCCGCACCTCCAGCGCCTTGAGACGGTATTCCTCCGCGTCGCCTTCGTTGAGGCGGTTGGCGATAAAGCGCAGCGGCAGTCCCCGCGCAACGACGTCCCGCACCATCTGCTGCGCTTCCCCGTCGAGAACCACGCTCTGGACCCGCAGCTCTGTGCTGCGCTGCACACGCGATGCCGCACTGACGAGCACGATGGCAAGGACGAAGAGCAGCGCGATCCACAGCCCCTCGGGGCGCTCGCGGACGGTAACCACGCTCGTATAGATAAACAGCAGGCTGATCAGGCCGAAGGCCAGGGCCGCTCCCCGGTGCCCCCGCCCCCGCTCGGTGAGGAAGACGGCGATGGCCGCCGAGGTCATCAGGGCCAGCACGCCCGTCGCGTAGGCCCCTGCCTGCGCGTCCACGTCGGCGCGGAACAGGGCCGTGACTACGGCGCTGACCCCCACGAACAGCACGACCAGCGGCCGCGTCGCCCGCGTCCAGTCGGGCGCCATGCCGTAGCGCGGCAGGTAGCGCGGCACGATATTGAGCAGCCCCGCCATCGCTGACGCCCCCGCGAACCACAGGATCAGGATCGTGGCGAGGTCATAGAGGCTCCCGAACCCGTCGCCCAGCCGCTCGTGCGCGAGGTAGGCCAGCGCCCGGCCGTTCGCCTTGCCGGGAGGGGTCTGCACCGTGACGCTGGCAGCCCCCCCCTGCGGGGTCACCGTGACCGTGAAGGGCACCCGGCCCCCCACCGTGTCCGCGTCTACCGTGTAGGTGCCGGTGCGCCCGGCGGGCAGGGTCAGCGCGTGGACCTCGCGCGGGCGGGTGGGGTGGTCGAGCGGCACGTTCGCCACTGCGCGGCCCGATCTCAGGTCCGCCGCACTCACCGTCTTGGTGACGGTCGTCGCCGCCCAGAACTCGTGGCGGGGAATCAGCAGGGTGGTCACCAGGCTGGAGCCCAGCAGCATCACGCTCATGATCAGCGCGGCGGTGGTCAGCAGTTTGCGGGTGTTGCGGATGCGGCCACGCGGCTTTTCCGGCCGGTCGCCCGCTTCCCCGCGCACCAGCGGCATCACGACCACGCCCGTCTCGAAGCCCGAGAGCCCCAGCGCCAGTGCCGGAAAGACCAGGAGCGCCGCCCCCGCCAGCGCCAGGGGCGAGAGGTAGGTCCCGCTCAGCGCCTCCCACCAGCCACTCAGCAGCTCGGGCCGGGCCAGCACCTCGGTCAGCCCATGCCCCACCACCACCAGGCTGAGCCCCAGGTACGCGGCCACGATGCCCACTGCCAGCCCGATGGCTTCCTTGAACCCCTTGAGGAAGACGGCTCCCAGCAGGGCCAGCAGCCCCAGGGTCACGACGACCCGCTGGCCCTCCAGCACGTCCCGCAGCAGCGGCGTTTCCAGCAGGTGCGCGGTGGCGTCGGCGGCCGAGAGCGTGATGGTGATAATGAAGCCGGTGGCGACGAAGCCCAGCAGTGAGAGCACCAGCAGCTTGCCCGGCCAGTAGGCCAGCAGCCGTTCGAGCATCGACAGGCTGCCGTCCCCGTGCGGACTCTCGCCCGCGACCCGGCGGTACATGGGCAGGGCACCCAGGAGGGTGACCAGCACCAGCACCAGCGTCGCCACGGGCGCGAGGGCTCCTGCGGCCAGCGCGGCAATCCCTGGCTGATAGCCCAGGGTGGAGAAGTAGTCCACCCCGGTCAGGCACATCACCTTCCACCAGGGCTGGGTGCGGTGCTCGTGCTGCACTTCCTGTTCGCCCTCATAAAAGCCTTCGGGCTCGGGCGTGTCGGTTTCCAGAAACCAGCGCCGAAAGGCGCCGGAGGGCGCGTTGGGCGAACTCATCGGCGGAGTCTAGGCCCGCCCCCGCCCCGCCGCCCACTGGCCAACTGGCCAGTGCCGGGGGGTCTACCCTTGCCGCGCGGCCACGTCGGCGCCTTCTCCCGGAGCTGTCCTGCCGGATCCCACCTCACGCCTTAAGCGCTGAGCCGCAGACCGCCGATATCATCGTCTCGCTGGCTCGCCTCGCGCTGGGGGACTCGCCCATCCCAGAGCGGCTCGTGCGGGAGTTGCCGAATCGGTGCTTTCCCGGTTCGGTGACGCAATGGACGGCCACCGTTTTGCTCCTGTTCACTCGGGTTGAACCGTTCTTGTCCCTGTTCAATCTGAATCCGTGTTACAGATGCTGCCCCACTGGTTCTCCAGACTCCGCGGAGGGTCATGTCAGCTCCCAGCCGGGGGCGTGGTGGCCATCAGCGCACCGCTGGAGCTGACCGACTGGAGATCCACCGTCTCCACGACCTTCAGGAAGGCCGTCACGACCGCCGGGTCGAAGTGCCGCCCCGATTGCGCCCGCAGCTCGGCCAGCGCTTCCCCGTGGGTCCAGGCCCGCTTGTAGGGCCGGGCCTGGGTAAGCGCGTCGTACACGTCGCAGATGGCAAAGACGCGGGCCGCCAGGGGAATCGCCTCCCCCGCGAGGCCGTCGGGATAGCCGCTGCCGTCCCATTTCTCATGGTGGCTGCGAATCACGTCAAGGGTGCCGGGAAGCAGGCCGCGCAGCCGCCCGGCGAGTTCGGCTCCGCGCTCGGCGTGCGTCTGCATCACGGCCCACTCCTCTGGGGTCAGCTTGCCGGGCTTGAGCAGCACGGCGTCGGGAATGCTGAGCTTGCCGATGTCGTGCAGGGAAGCGCCCTGCCGCAGGGCCTCGAGCCGCTGTCCCCCCAGCCCCAGCCGCTTGCCCAGCGCCACACTGAGGGCCACCACCCGCTCAGTGTGCCCGGCGGTTTCGAGGTCGCGGGCCTCGAGCGCCACCCCCAGCGCGAGCACGCCGCTGTGCAGGGCGTGGCGCACCTCCTCCACCGCCCGCTGCTGCTCGGCGGCGTGGCTCAGGCGCCACGCGACCGCCTCCAGCAAACGGCGCACCTGCGGGGTGATCACCCGCCATGAGCTAAAGTTCAGCAGGCCCACCGCCCCAGTCACCCGTCCGCCGCTGCGGACCGGCACAATCACCACGCTCTTGAGGCCGCAGCGCCGCCAGGGCGAGAGTGCCAGCGGCTCGGAGGCGTAGTCGCTGCTCCAGACGGTCGTGCCGCGCAGCAGGGCCTGTCCCGCCAGTCCCACCCCCTCGCGGTAGACCATGCCCTGAAGCACGGCCAGCGCCTGAGGCTCCAGTGCGCCGTCGATATGCCGCGCCACGAAGCGTTCCCCCTCGCACTCCAGCCGGGCGCTGACCTCGAAGCCCAGCAGCCGCCGGGCCAGCGAGAGGCCCTCCTGCACCACCTCCTGAGGGGTTTCGAGGGCTTCGAGCCGGGCAGTGAAGTCCTCGACGGTGGGACCCGGTTCGGCGCCTGCCCCCGCCGCCGCGAGGGCCTGACGCTGGCGCTCCTTATCCTCGTACATCGCCGCGTCGGCCAGGGTCAGGGCGCGGCCCAGGGGCGTTCCCTGGCCCACCGTCACCGTGCCGTGGGCGAAGGGGGGCAGGTCACCTTCCTGCCGCAGCGCCGCCTGCGCATCCGCGGCGACCTGCCGCGCCGCCTCGGGGCGGGGACCGGGCAGCAGCAGCACAAACTCGTCGCCGCCCCAGCGGGCCACCACGCCGCCCGGCCCGGCTCCCGCCTGCAGCGCCCGAGCGACCTGCCGCAGGTACTCGTCGCCCGCCGCGTGCCCGCCCGCGTCGTTGATCGCCCGCAGCCGGTTGAGGTCCAGCATGGTGACGGTGAGGTCCCCCGCCACCGACAGCTCCCCGTACCGCCGCGCCAGCCCCCGGCGACCCAGCAGCCCGGTCAGCGAGTCGCGGTGTTCGCGCCCGCGCTTTTCTATGCGCTCCCGTTCCAGCGCCTCCACCCGCAGGCGGCTGAGCTGCGAGCGCCGCGTCAGCAGCGCGGCCGTCAGCAGCGTCAGGACCAGCGCGAGCAGGCTCACGCCCGCCGCCAGGTCAGTGACCCGCCGGGCTTCGTCCTCCCGCGCGGCCCGCACCCCCGAGGCCAGGCGTCCCAGCCGCGCGGCATGCAGCCTCCCTGGGGCTTCTGCGCCCTCCTCCAGCAAACGGCCCAGGGCCGCCGCGACCGGGGCCAGCGACCACGGCCCCTCGCGGACCCGGCTGGGCGGAAAGCCCGGCAGCGTGAGGGGCACCGGGGCCGTGCGCTCGCGCTCCTCGGTCCAGAGCAGCCGGGCGTGCAGGGTCCGCAGCCGCGCCCGGCACTCCCGCAGTTCGCCCTGCACGTCCAGCGTGAGGCCGCCGGGTGCAGCCGCCTGCCACGTCAGGGCACGGTGGTGCTGAACGGCCGCCGCAGTGTCGGCCAGCAGCAGCAGGGTGGTCCGCTCGTGCTCGGCCGAGCGCAGCAGCAGCAGTGTGAAGCTCCCGGCCAGCAGCGTCAGACCCAGCAGCGCGGCGGCCCAGCGGCGCGGTACGGTGCGGGTGTGTGCCTGCGCGTGGTCGGGTGGGGCAGCACCCCGTCCCCCGGGGGTCCCGGCCTGCCACAGGTTGTCCTTGTCCGCTCTGGTCACCTCACCCCCAGGCTGCTCGCCCTCCCCTCACAGGGGTCTGACAGTCCAGCTACGGCCTACGGCACCACCCGCCGCGCCCGGCCGTCCCCGGCGCCCAGCGCCGCGTCCCCCACCGCCGCCGCCGTCCCCGCCCGCACCAGCGCGACGAGCGACCCACCAAAGCCTGCCCCGGTCATCCGGGCGCCGTACACGTCGCGGTGGGCTTGCAGCGCCGCAACGAGAGCGTCCACGACCGGGTGCGAGACCGCGTAGTCGTCCCGCAAGCTGGCGTGCGAGGCGTTCATCAGTTCCCCGAACCGCTCTGGACTCACGCCCGGCCGCACCGCCTCCAGGACCCGACCGTTCTCGGTGACGACGTGCCGGGCACGCTCGCGCAGGGGCGAGGGCAGCCCCTCTACCCAGGCCGGGTCTGTCACGTCCCGCAACTCGGGCACACCGAGGAGCCGGGCGGCCTCCTCCACCTGGGCGCGGCGCTCGTTGTAGCCGGAGTCCGCGAGTTGACGGGGCACCCCGGAGTCGATTACCAGCACCTCGGACCCCGCAGGAAGCGGCAGCGTCTCGCGGTGCAGGGTGCGGGTGTCCAGAAAGAGCATCTGCCCCGCCCGCGCGAAGGTGCTCGCCATCTGGTCCAGGATTCCCGACTTGACGCCCACGTACTCGTGCTCAACCCGTTGCGCGAGGAGGGCCAGCGCCTCGTCGTCCGCGTCCAGCACGCCGAGGTCGCGCAGCGCCCGCAGGGAGGCCACCTCCAGCGCGGCGCTGCTGGAGAGCCCGGCGGCCATCGGCACGTCGCTCGTCACGTGGACATTCAGGCCCTCCCGCGCCCCCCCCAGCGCCAGAGCTCCCGCCACGTAGCGGGCAAAACCCCCGGCGGCATTCTCCCCGACCGGGAAGGTGGCGTGCTCGTCCAGATCGGCGGCGTAGACATGGTGCTCACCCGTGCCGTTGGGGGCCAGGCGCACCGTCGCCTGCTGCGGAATGGCGGTGGGCAGAACGTACCCGCCCTGGTAGTCGGTGTGCTCGCCCAGCAGGTTGACCCGGCCCGGAGCGCGGGCGGTGACAGTGGGGCCGTGGCCGAATATCTCCTCAAACATTTTCATGGGACCTCCAGCGCCCGCAGCTCGGCGGCGGCGGCTTCCGGGAACTTGTCGTTGGCGAACTCGCCCGCCCCCTGCTCGGTTCCGGCGAGGTACTTCATGCGGCCGGGTGCCCGCAGGTAGGGGTACAGCTCGATGTGAAGGGGAAAGTACTCCGGGGAGAGGGCCGCGTGGGCCTCCCCGTCCAGCGGTGCCTGATGCACGGTCAGTAGGTAGGGCGTCCGTACGCCGAAGAGGGCGTCGAGCCGCAGCAGCGCGTCTTTCAGCGCGCGGGCGAAGGCCAGCCGCTCTCCGTCCGTCAGCTCCGACAGAAGCCCCACTGGGCGGGTGGGCAGCACCCACGTTTCGTAGGTGTAGCGGGCGAAGGGGGGCACCACGCTCAGCGCGTCCCCCTCGTCGCGGATGAGCCGTATCCCCGCTTCCCGCTCGTCGGCCACGAAGTCGGCCAGCCAGGGCCGCCCATGCTCCTCCAGGTGCGCCCGCGCTCCCTCCAGCATCCGCGCCTGCACGGGGGGAACGTGGTCGTAGGCGTAAATCTGCCCGTGCGGGTGGTGCAGGGTCACGCCGACCTCCACGCCCCGGTTCTCGAAGGCGAGGACACTGCGAATCTTTCCGGTCGCCGCCAGCCGGGTGGTGCGGTCGGCCCACACCCCGAGTAGGAGGGCCATCTGCGCCTCTGACAGGTCGGCCAGCCGCCCCGAGGGGTCCTGGCTGAACACCACGACCTCGCACTTGCCGGTGCCCGCCCGCTCGGAGGGGGAGGCGGGGTGCTCGGGCGGCGGCGCGTTCAGCGTCAGGCTGGGAAAGCGGTTGTCGAAGACGGCGAGGTCGTACGTTCCCTGCGGCAGCTCGGTGGGGTGCTCGGAATTGGTGGTCGGCGCGAGGGGGTTGTACTCGGGCGGCGGCAGAAAGGTGCGGCCCAGGCGATGCGCGGCGTACATCACCCACTCGCCGCGCAGGGGGTGCCAGCGCATCGTGGGGCGGGGAACGGGCGGGTCCCCGGCGGGGCTGGGAATCTCGCCCCGGACCTCGATGGGCTGGAGGCCATAGAGGGTCAGCGCCCGGCCGTCGGGCTTGGTGAAGTCGGCGGAATGAAAGGGGAGGGGAGCCGTCTCAGTCATGGGGCACCTCGCGGTAGCCGTGGGCGGGAATGCCCTCCGCCGCCTTCCCCGTCAGGTTGAAGGTGCCGCGCCCGAAGTGGGTCACGGCCCCGCCGAGGCTGCGGGTCAGGGTGCGGGGACGGTCGGGCGAGCTGATCTCCAGACAGCGGCGCAGCAGCCCCAGTTCGTGCCCGTCCAGCCCGCCGAGGGGGTCGCTGCTGGCCCGCAGGCCGCCGATCACGTCGAGCATCCCGGCCACCGCCCCGCGCTCCTCGTCATTCAGAAGACTGCGCTCCCGCCGCACGATGGCGACATCGGGGTCGGGCTGATACCACGCGTGCTGGTACCAGCGCGACAGCGCCGTGTGCAGCGCATTCCGCGCCGAGGGGCCGGTCGCGTCGCCCAGCCACAGCCGCCGCGATTCCTCCTCCCAGAGGGGGGCCACGTCCGGCCCGGTCCGCATGGCGTCCACCAGCCCCACCGAGGCGGCGAGCGGTGCCCCGCAGCCCAGCAGGAAGGCGTCCTCGCCCGCCCCGTCGCGCAGGGCTTGCAGGCCCATCCGGTACGCCCCCGCCCGGCTCACCGTGGGGTCATGCCGCACCCCCGGCAGCGCCCCGCCGAACAGGAAGTCCAGCTTGAGGTACGGGTAGCCCCATCCCCGCACCGTCGCCGCGAGGTCGCGCAGCCAGGCCCGCACCTCCGGGTGGGTGGTGTCCAGCGCGTGGTGCGGCGTGCCCCAGTTGTGCCCGGCGAGCAGGGGCGTGCCGTCTTCCCCCCGCAGCAGCCACTCCGGGTGCTCGGCGGCCAGCCGCGAGGTCGGCGCGGCCAGGAAGGGGGCCAGCCACAGCCCCGGCGTGAAGCCCAGTTCCGAAAGCGGCCCCGGCAGGTCGCGGGCGTGCCCGCCGAAGTCGGGGGACGGGTCCAGCCAGTCCCCGATGCCCGCCTGAAAGCCGTCGTCGAGCTGGAAGACGTCGAAGGGGAGGTCCAGCTCGCGGGCCAGCCGGGCATTGTCCAGCACAGCCCCCAGCGTCACCTCCCGGTAGTACGAGTACCAACTGCACCACACCCGCAGCGGCGGCGGGGTGCGGGCGGTCATGGCCTGCCCCAACCGTGCGGCGAGGGCCTCCACGGTGCCGATCACGTTCCCCGTCTCCTCCCAGGCGACCTCGGTAGGCGTTCCCTCCTGGGTGCAGGTGACTTTGATATTTCCCTCCCCCGCGCGGGCCTCCCAGTGGGTGAAGGTGGCCGCCGCGTCCCCCGCGCACCCGACCCAGCCGCCCCCGTCCGGGCGAATCAGCGCGATCAGGGTATGCGAGCGCCACACGCCCGCCTCGCCGCTGGGGAGGAAGGCGGGGTCGTGGCCCTGCTCGTGCCGCCAGCGCATCAGCGGGACGCTCTGGCGCTCGGTCAGGGGCCGCAGCTCGGCCTCGCTCCACGACTGGTAACCGCTGACGAGAACGCGCACCTCTCCGGGGGGGGCGGGGAGGGTCCAGTGGGTGGGGGGGGCCATGCCGCAGGATACGGTGGGGGAGGCCCTTCGCCGGACCCGGCCGGGCTGAAACTCCCGTTCATGCACCTGGGGAATGGAAGAGTGGCGGGGCCGACGGCGGGCGGCTCAGGCTTCCCCGTCCTGTTCCTCCTCCGCCCACCCCCGGCTGCGCTCGACCGCCTGCCGCCAGCGGGCGAGGCGGTGCTCGCGTTCATCGCCAGGCAATGCGGGCTCGAAGACGCGCTCCTCTTGCCACAGCCGCGTCACGTCGCCCGGTCCCTCCCAGAAGCCCACCGCCAACCCGGCGAGCAACGCCGCGCCCAGCGCCGTCGTCTCGGTGACGCGGGGGCGCACGACCGGCACGCCCAGCAGGTCGGCCTGCATCTGCATCAGGAGGGCGTTGCGGCTGCCCCCGCCGTCCACCCGCAGCTCGCGCAGCGGGGCCGCGTGGTCCTGCCTCATGGCGAGCAGCACCTCGGCGGACTGGAAGGCGGTCGCCTCCAGCGCGGCGCGGGCGAGGTGCGCCCCGGTCGTCCCGCGCGTCAGGCCCACCAGCGTGCCCCGCGCGTAGGGGTCCCAGTAGGGCGCCCCCAGCCCCACGAAGGCGGGCACGAAATACACGCCGCCCGACGTGGGCACGCTGGCGGCCAGCGCCTCGACCTCCCCCGCCTCCCGGATCAGGCCCAGCCCGTCGCGCAGCCAGCCCACCGCCGCGCCCGCCACGAACACGCTGCCCTCCAGCGCGTAGGTCCGCCTGCCCCCCAGGTCCCACGCCACGGTGGTCAGCAGGCGGTGGCCGCTGGGGACCGCCTGCTCGCCCGTGTTCAGCAGCAGGAAGCAGCCGGTTCCGTAGGTGTTTTTCGCCATGCCCGGCGTCAGGCACGCCTGCCCAAAGGTCGCCGCCTGCTGGTCGCCCGCGATGCCCGCGACCGGAATCCGGTGCCCGAACAGGTGCGCGGCGGTATGCCCGTAGACCTCCGAACTGGGCCGGACCTCCGGCAGCAGGGCGCGGGGGATGTCCAGCAGCGCGAGGAGTTCGTCGTCCCAGCCCCCGGTGTGCAGGTTGTACAGCAGCGTCCGGCTGGCGTTCGTCGCGTCGGTGACGTGCCGCTCGCCCCCCGTGAGCTGATAGACCAGCCACGAGTCCACCGTGCCGAAGGCCAGCTCGCCCCGCTCCGCCCGCTCCCGCGCTCCGGGCACGTGGTCGAGCAGCCAGCGCAGCTTCGTGCCGCTGAAATAGGGGTCGAGCAGTAGGCCTGTCCTCTCCCGGAAGGTGTCTTCCAGGCCCCGCGCCCGCAATTCGGCGCACAGGGGCGCGGTACGGCGGTCCTGCCACACGATGGCCCGGTGCAGCGGCTCCCCGGTGCGGCGGTCCCACAGCAGCGTCGTCTCGCGCTGGTTGGTGATCCCGATGGCGGCCACGTCGGCGGGCCGTGCCCCGGCGCGGGCCAGGGCTTCTTGCGCCACGCCGATCTGGGTGCTCCACAGCTCGCCGGGGTCGTGCTCGACCCAGCCGGGCCGGGGAAAGTGCGGCGGCACCTCCTTTTGCGCGAGGGCCTGCACGGTGCCCTCCCGGTCAAAGAGCAGCGCCCGGCTGCTGGTGGTGCCCTGATCGAGTGCGAGGACGTACCGGGTCATGGGGCCTCCAGGGGCAGGGGAGAGGAGGGGCGGGGGAGGAACCGGAAGCGGGGGGCTTCTCTGACAGCCCTCTTACCCCGCTTCCCCGGCAAAGGGCCTTGCCCGGACGGTGGCGAGCAATTCCCGCTTCCAGCGCCTCCTTTCCGGGAGAGCGCCGGTCCCGATCCAGAGGCCTGCTGCCGGGTCGCGGGGAGACGGGGACAGTCCGTGGACAGGTCGGGGGAGCGGCGGGGTTCCCCCACGGGGTGCCACCCCACAGTCAGGCCCACCCCGGCCGCCCCCTCTGCATGAAAGAACACCGCTCCGTTCTACTGCACCCTGGGCTTCCCACGGCGGGATCACAGCTCCCGTAACGCGTGGCGCGGCATTTCTTGGTCCTGGCTGGAGGGACCGGAATGGTGTGATGGTGGTGTGAGAGCGCTCCGCGTACAGTGCTGCGCTATATGCGCCGCTCGTGGCTCCGGCTCCCGCCCCTCGATCCGCTGAGGCTGGTGTTCTGGGCGCCGATGGTGGCCGCTGGGCTGGGGCTGATCATCCTTTACGGGCGTGGCATTCCCTCGCCCTTTTACGTGGGGGTGCTGGTGGCCGCGATCGTCTTTGACCTGCTGGGCCTCTTCGGTCCCACCTGGCTGCGGGCTCGGCTGCGCGAGCAGTTTCCGGTCGCCTACCTGCTGCTGCTGCTGAGCGCGTGGGCCGCGTCGTTCTATGTGCTGCCCGGCCATCCCGCCACCCCGATGGTGCGGCTGGCGGCGCTGATGCACACGACCACCCTGTACGTGTTCCTGTTCCTGCGGCGGCGGCCACTGGTGGCCGCGTGGCACGCGCTGGTCACGCTGGGCGCTTTCCTGGCCGTGGTGCTGCCCTACAGTCTGCAAAGCTACGGGCGCGGCGGGGCCTTCGACGGGCCGATGCTCCCGCTGACGCTGCTGCTGACCCACGGCACGCTGATCCTGACCCTGCGCTCCTTCGCCGAGGCGCGGTTCGCCCTCGCCGAGGCCCGCGTCCGCGCCCAGGCCCTGCACGAGCTGGCACACCATGACCCCCTGACCGGGCTGCCCAACCGCCGCGCCCTCGAACAGGACCTCGCCGGGCCGCCCACCGGGTCCGTCCTGGCCGTGGTCGACGTGGACGGCCTCAAGAGGGTCAACGACACGTTGGGCCACGCCGCCGGGGACGACCTGCTGCGGCGCTTCGCCCACGGCTTCGCCCGCGCGGTGGGGCCAGGGGGCCGCGCCTACCGCATCAGCGGCGACGAGTTCGCCCTGCTGATTCCTGGTCCGGAGATTCCCCACCTGGAAGACCTCGTCGGGACAGTCGCCGGGGAGGTGCGCCGGACCTACCCCCAGGCCGACGCCAGCGTGGGCGGTGCCCCCTGGCAGGCGGGTGAGTGCGCGAGCGCCTGGCTTGCCCGCGCCGACCGTGCCATGTACCGCCACAAGGAGCGGGAGCGCCGGTCGGGGCAGGCGGACGACCGGACCTGAGGGGGAAGGGCAAAAGGCACAAGGCCAAAGCGGAATGCCCTCTGCTCCCGCCGCCCTATCCTGGCCCCATGCCCGCTCCCCAGCCCAGTCCCGACACCCAACGCCTCCTCGCCCATCTGCGCGGCCTCGTGGCCTTGACCGGCCCCAGCGGCTCCGAGGAGGACGTGATTCGCGCCGCGCACCGCGCCGCCCTGCCGCTGGCCGACCGGGTAGAGGTGGACGCCTTCGGCAACGTGGTCGCCGTGCGGGAGGCCGCTGATTCCGGTGCCCGCCGCCTGATTCTCGCCGCGCACCTCGACGAGGTGGGCTTCCGGGTGCGGGCCGTCACGCTGGGGGGGTTCCTGCGGCTGGAAAAGGTGGGCGGCACCGACGACCGCATCCTGCTCGCCCAGCGGGTGCACGTTCGCACCGAAGGGGGGCCGCTGCTGGGGGTAATCGGCACGAAAAGCGCCCACCTCCTGACTGACACCGACCGTGCCCGCGTGGTTCCGCAGGCCGAGCTGTACGTGGACGTGGGTGCCCGCAATGCCGAGGAAGCCGCCGAAATGGGCATCCGCGTCGGCGACCCGGTGGGCTTCGTGGGCGAGCTGGCCGAACTCGGGCGCGGCAGTGGCCGCTTTGTGGCCCACGCCCTCGACGACCGCGCGGGGGCCGCCGTGCTGCTTGCCCTGCTGGAGCGCTACCGCGACACGCCCCCGCCCGTCACCCTGATCGTGGCCTTTACCACCCAGGAGGAGGTCGGCCTGCGCGGGGCCACCGCCGTCGCCCGCGCCCAGCAGGCCGACGTGGCCCTCGCCCTCGACATGACGGCCGCCGACGACACCCCCGAGTTCGCCGCCCCGCACCTGCGGCTGGGCGGCGGTCCCACCGTCAAGGTGATGGACTTTTCCACCCTCGCGCACCCTGCCGTGCGCCGGGGGCTGGAGGCCGCCGCCCAGGCCCGTGGCCTGAACGTGCAACCCGAGCTGCTGCGCGGCATCGGGACCGACGCGGGAGCGTTGCAGCACGCGGGTCGGGGCATTCCGGCGGGAGCTGTCTCGGTCGCCAACCGCTCTACCCACAGCCCGGTGGAGGTGCTCGACCTCGCGGACCTGCTCGGGGCGCTGGAGTTGCTGGACGGCTTCGTGCAGGGGTTGCCGGGCCTCGACCTGCGCTTTGTGGCGCTGGACGAATAAGAAGAAGGTCCCTCCGAGCAGCCGAGCCGGAGGGACCTTCCTTTGCAGGGCTTCAGGGCCGCGCCGGAGCCACCTGCGGGGTCAGGCTGGGGCCTTTCAGCACTGCCAGCCCGTTTTTCCAGGTCAGGGCGTCGATCCGCATGGACCGTTGCCCGCCGTTCTCGTAGCCCACCTGCCCCGCCGTCCAGGCGTGGTAATACAGCCATGGGTTGCCTTTCCCGTCCGTGATGATGCCCTGCCCGCCGGGTCCGGCGACCTTGCCCTTCGTCGCCAGCCACGGTTCCTCGCGGCTGAGTTTCCGGAAGGGGCCGGTCGGGCTGGACGCCACGGCGTAGCCCACCGCGTAGGTGTCGCTGTTGTAGTCGGCGGCGCTGTAGAAGAGGTAATACTTGCCCGCCCGCGCATACACCTGCGGCGCCTCGATCAGGTTGCCCTCCCACAGCGCCCCGTTGTAGAGCAGGTCGGTGGCCTTGCCGGTGAGCTTCAGCCCGTCCGCGCTGAGCTTCTGAACCCAGATGCCAGTGAACTGGTTGCAGCAGTTGCCGTCGTTCTTCCAGTACAGGTAGCGCTGCCCGTTCTTGTCCTGAAAGGGGCTGGCGTCGATGCTCCCGCCGAGGTCGAGCTGGCACACCAGCGGGGCCTTGTTCGTGTCGTTGAAGGGTCCGGTGGGCAATTTGCTCACCGCTGCGCCGATGCACTGGCGCCCACTCTCGGTGTGGCGGGCAGTGTAGTACAGGACGTATCCCGCGCTCGTGCGGGCCACTTCCGGCGCCCAGGTGTAGCCCCCGGTCGCCCAGGCTCCCAGCCGCCCCATGCCCTCGCCCACCCGCTGCCACTTCACGAGGTCGCTGCTTTTCAGCACGGGCAGGTCCACCCCGCCGCTGTTCGTGCCGTAGGCGTAGTAGGTGCCCCCCACCCGCAGGATGAAGGGGTCGGGGAAGTCGTCGGGAATGACGGGATTGGTGTAGGTCGCGGGCTTGGCGGCGGGCCGGGCCTGGGCGAGCGGCCCACTGCCCCCGGCCCCGGCGGGCGCCCCACTCGTGCCCAGCCCCAGCAACAGGGCGGCGAGCAGGGGAGAGGCGGGAGTGCGCAAATTCAGCCCCATGTCACTCCTTGAGGCCCGTGGTGGACAGGCCCTCGATCAGGTAACGCTGCGCGAGCAGGTAAGCGATCAGCACCGGAATGCTGGCGATGGCGGTCGAGGCCATCAGCTTGCCGTAATCGGTCACGTAGCGCTGCGAGAAGGTGTTCACGCCGACGGGCAGCGTGAGCTTGTCCACATCGGTGATCACGAACGTCGGCCAGATGAAGTTGTTCCACGACCCCATGAACGAGAAGACCGCCAGCGTCACCAGCGACGGAATGCTCAGCGGCAGGATCACGTGCCACAGCACCTGCAGGCTGTTCGCGCCGTCCAGCCGCGCCGCTTCTTCCAGCTCACGCGGCAGCCCCAGGAAGAACTGCCGCAGCAGAAAGACCCCGAAGGCCCCCGCCATCCCCGGCCAGATCAAGGAGTGAAAGGAATTGATCCAGTCAAAGCGGATCATCATCAGGTACTGCGGAATCAGGGTGACGATCCCCGGAATCATCATCGAGCCCAGGATGAACCAGAAAATGGCCTCGCGCCCCGGAAAGCGCATGCGGGCCAGCGGATAGGCGGTCAGCGCACACAGCGCCACATGCAGCACCGTGAACACCGTCGCCACGAAAAACGAATTCCACATCCAGCGCAGGATGTTGCCGTCGGGCGAGGTCAGCACCTCGCGGTAGTTCTCCAGGGTGGGGTTGGCGGGCACCCACTGGGTCGGCGTGGAGATCACGTCCACCTCCGGTTTCACCGAGGTCGCCAGCATCCAGTACACCGGGGCCAGGAAGATCACCGCCAGCACGCACAGCAGGGCGAAACGCGGGATGTCGCGCGGGGGCCGGAACCGGCGGGGAGGCCTGGCAGGCGCGAGGGCGACCGGGGCCGCCGCGTGTGCCCCGGCGCGGGGCGAGGGTGTCACCATCCTAATTCTCCCCTCTGGCGTCTCGCGCCATGATGCGGAATTGCAGATACGTGAAGATCAGCATGACCAGCCCGAACAAGAAGGCCATCGCGGAGGCGCTGGAGAACTGGTTGTTGGAAAACGCCTCCTCGGTGATGTACTGAATCGTGCTCTGGGTGCTGCGATTGGGGCCGCCCGCCGTGATCACCAGCGTCTGCCCGAACAGCTGGAAGCTCGCCAGCACGGTCGTCACGAACACGAACAGGGTGACCGGGGCCAGCAGCGGCCAGGTGATGAAGCGGAACTTGGCCCAGGGGGTCGCCCCGTCGATCTCGGCGGCCTCGTAGTAGCTCTGCGAGATGTTGCCCAGCCCGGCCAGGTACAGGGTCATGTTAAAGCCGATGGTCCACCACACCGTCCCCACGATGATGGGCACCCACGCCAGCCCCTCGGTCGAGAGAAAGGGCAGCGGCTGCATCCCCAGCAGGTCGGTCCGCACCGCGTTGACCAGCCCGATCTGGTTGTCGAACATCCAGCGCCACAGGATGCCCATCACCGAGACGGTCAGGATGCCCGGCAGAAAGAACACCGACCGAAAAAAGGCCCGCCCGAAGATGGGCCGGTGCAGCAGCAGCGCCAGCCCCAGCGACGTGCCGATCAGCAGGGGCACGCTCACCAGCGTGAAAAAGCCGGTGTTCTTCATCGAGTTCCAGAAAAACTGTGACTGCGGCGTCTCCGGGTCAAACAGGTTGCGGTAGTACTCCAGGCCCACGAAGGGCCGCGTCTCGGCCAGCAGGTCCCAGCGGTGCATGCTCACAAAGAGGCCGTAGCCCACCGGGTACACCACGAACACTAGAAAGAGGGCCAGGAAGGGCAGAAGATACAGGTAGGGGGTCAGGGCGCTGCCCTCGCGCCCTCCCCGGCGGCGGCGGGCCTCGCGGGGACGGGCCGCCTCGCCCGGAACGCTGAGGCTCACGGCGCCCTCCGGTCCAGGGCGGCCCGGTGCGGCGCCAAAGGTCGCCGCGAGCACCGGTTCAGGCGGCGCTCGCGGGCGGGAGGCATGGGTTGCAGGTGGGTCATGGGGTACCTCCTCCGGTGCGGGGGAGGCGGGGTCCGGCCAGGTGTGCCGGACCGGACCCCGCCACGGGGCTTACTGGAAGGTCTTGCGGGCCTGCTGAATCTGCTTGTTGGCCTCGCTGACCCCGGCGTCCAGCGCCGCCTTCACACTCTGCTTGCCGCTGTAGGCGTTGGCCCAGGCGTTGTCGAAGGGGCCGAGGACCTGTCCGCCCCAGGGGAAGCCCGAGGTCGCGTAGATGTTGCCCAGCTTCGAGAACACGCCCGCGATGGGCCGGTTCTCGAACTTCTTGTTGTTGGCGACGGCGGGCATCACCGGGAGGCTCCCGGCTTCCGTCCAGGCGAGGTTCTGGGTGGGCGAGGTCATCCAGTTGACAAAGGCCAGCGCGGCGCGGCGCTTGTTGGCGTCGTACCCGGCCCGCTGCTTGGGCAGCGTCATGTGGCTGCTGCCGCCCCAGGCCGCGTCCTGCTTGGTGCCGATGCGCGGCACAAAGGCCACCCCGAAATTCATCTTCTGCTGCTCGAAGCGGTCGAGGTACCACTGCCCCGAGGGGAAGAAGCACACCTTGCCCTGGCTGAAGGCCGCGAGTTCGGCCTCCTCGGTGCTGTTGGGGCGGGCCACGTTGTGCTTCTGCACCAGGTCCACCAGGAACTGCACGCCCTCGACCGCCTGCGGCGAGTTGAAGGAGGCGTTCAGGTTCTTGTCCACCAGCGAGCCGCCGTTTTGCAGGATCGCGGCGTAGGCCAGGCGCGAGCCCACCCAGTTGTTGTACAGGCTGATGCCCCAGGTATTCAGGGCCTTGGGATCAAAGCCCGACTGCCCCGGCTTGCGGCCATTGCGGTCGGTCGTGCAGGCCCGCGCCGCCGCCAGCAGTTCGGTGCGGTTGGTGGGCACCTTGCTCACGCCCGACTTCTTCATCAGGTCCTTGTTGTAGAACATGACGTAGGCGACCGAGGAGATCGGCACCCCGTAGGATTTGCCCTCGTAGTCGGCGGTCTTGAACAGCGGGCCGTAGAAGCGCGACTTGTTGATGCCCGCCGCTTGCAGCTCCGCGTTCGTGAGCGGCGACACCGCCCCCCGCGCGACGAAGTTGGTGATCTGGTCCTCGTTGATCACCACGACGTCGGGAGCGCGGCCCGAGGCCACCAGCGAGGGCAGCTGCTGCCAGGTCGTGCCCCAGGGCTGGGCCTGCGCCTTGACCTCGATGTTGGGGTTGGCCGCGTTGAACTGCGCGATCAGCCGCTCCATGACCGGGCGGTCGGCTCCGGTAAAGCCGTGCAGGTAGGTCAGGGTGACTTTCGGCCCCTTGTAGGTCGAGGTCTGGGCGGCGGCGACTCCGCCGAGACCGGCGGCGAGCAGCAGGGCAGTGACTTTGACGGTCCGGTTCATGGTGCCTCCAGGGTGAGAAAGGAAAAGAGGGTGGCGCAACCCTCAGATGGTGGCGGTTTCTGCTCCTCCCGGGGGGCCAGGAAACTGGGCCGGGACGCGCTGGCCCGGCAAACACCGTGTCTAAAGGATTGCTTGGCGCGAGCATACCACCCTGCCTCCCCGCTCTCCTGCGACACTGCGGGCGTCAGGTTGACCGAATCTTTAACCGCCTCCAGCCGCTCTCCTCGCCCGCCACTCCCGGAGACCCCATGCCCGACGCTGCCCTTCCCCAGACCTACACCAACCCTGTCTATCCGCACTACTTCGCCGACCCCTTCGTGCTGCGGCATGGCGACGACTACTACGCCTACGGCACCAGCGGCCGCCCCCACGAGTCCGGCCGCGCCTTCGAGGTGCTGCACTCGCGCGACCTGCTGCACTGGACGGCGCTGGGCGGGGCACTGGAGCCACTGGGGGGCGAGAACGCCCGTGACTACTGGGCGCCGGAGGTGGCCTTCCACGAGGGGCAGTTCTACATGTACTACTCGGCCGGTGTGGGCGATAAGGGCCACCAGCTCCGCGTCGCCGTCGCTCCGCGTCCCGAGGGGCCTTTCCGTGACGCCGGGGTCATCCTCACGCCGGACGACCCCTTCACCATCGACGCCAGCCCCTTTCAGGACGAGGACGGACAGTGGTACCTGTACTACGCCCGCGACTTTCTGGACGGCGAGCGGGTGGGCACGGCGCTCGCGGTAGACCGCCTGGAGGACATGACCCGCCTCGCTGGGGAGCCGCGCACGGTGCTGCGGGCGACCGCCGACTGGCAGATCTTCCGGCAGAACCGCGAGATGTACGGATCGACCTATGACTGGTACACGCTGGAAGGGCCATTCGTGGTCAAGCGCGGTGGGCGCTATTACTGCTTTTACTCGGGCGGCGCATGGGAGGAACCCAACTACGGCGTGTCCTGGGCAGTGGCTGACCATCCCCTCGGCCCCTGGACCGAGCCCGAGTCGGACGGCCCCACCCTGCTGCGCTCGGTGCCGGGTCAGGTGGTCGGTCCCGGCCACAACTCGGTGGTGACGGGTCCCGACGGGCGCGATTACCTCGTCTACCACGCCTGGGACCCGCAGAAGACAGCGCGGCGGATGTGCATCGACGTCATCGAGTGGACGCCGAATGGCCCCCGCGTGGACGGCCCCAGCTTCACGCCGCGCCCGGCCCCGCTGCCCCGCTAAAACTGACGCGGCGCGGGCGGCGGGGTGGGGGAGGGCCGCGCCCCCTCGTCCCCCGGCCCCGCCTCGCCCAGGTGCAGCGAGCGCAAGGCGGGCACCCGCCACGCGACGAGAGCGACGACCAGCAGCGTGACCACCCCGCCCGCCCACACCGAGCGCACGGTGCCCAGGGCGCTGGCGGCCACGCCACTTTCCAGCGCCCCCAGTTCGTTGCTCGACCCGATGAAAACCAGGCTCACCGCCGCCACCCGCCCGCGCAGGTGATCGGGCGTCCGCAGCCGCAAGATGGCCTTGCGAATCACCATGTTCACCCCGTCGAACACCCCGGTAAAAAAGAGGGCGACCAGCGACACCGCGAAGTCCCGCGACAGCGCGAACACGATGATGCTGACCCCGAACCCCGCCACGCCCAGCAGCAGCGTGCGCCCGCTGTTCCGCAGCGGCGGGTGCCGGGTGGCCCACAGCATCACCAGCAGGGCGCCGACCGCCGGGGCTGCCAGCAGCAGCCCCAGCCCGCGCGGCCCCACCCCCAGGATGTCGGAGGCGAAGACCGGCAGCAGCGCCACCACCCCTCCGAACAGCACCGCGAACAGGTCCAGCGCCATCGACCCCAGAATCACCGGGTCGCGCCGCACGAACCTCAGCCCCCCCCGGATGCTCTCGGCCATGCTCTCCCGCTCCGGGGGCGCGGGCTGCGGCTTGGGCGCGATGCGCCACAGCGCCGCCCACGCCGTCAGCGTCAGCCCCGCAATCAGGACGTAGGTGCCGGTCGCGCTCCAGGTGGCGAGCAGCAGCCCCCCCAGCGCCGGGCCGATGATTCCGGTCGCCTGCCCCACACTCCCCAGCCACGCCGAGGCGTTCACGAAGGCGGACGCCGGGACGATCCGCGTCTCGAACGCCGACGACGCCGGGTCCCCGAACCCCCGCGCCACCCCCGCCACGAACACCAGCACGTAGAGGAGCGTCACGGTGCCCGCGTCCGCCCCACGTGAGGCCAGGGCCAGCCCCAGGGCACACGCCGCGAACACCAGCCGCGTAACGAGCAAGATCGCGCGGCGGTCCAGCCGGTCGGCGTAATGCCCGCCGATCAGGGCCAGCCCCAGCGCCGGGATCGCCTCCACCAGCCCCAGCAGCCCCAGCGCGAGCGGGCTGCGCGTGAGTTCGTACACCTGATACCCGATGGCAACCGCCAGCATCCGGCTCGCCAGCGAGGAGAAGGTGGAGGAGAGCAGCAATGCCCGGAACTCCGGGAACCGCAGGGCGGCGGCAGCGTCGGCGGGGGCGGTCATGCGGGGAGACAGCCTAGTGCAGCCCGGCCTCCCGGACCGTGGGGCGCCGCGTCTCTTCGGAAGGGACGGACTGCGGCAGAACCGATAGGATGCCCCCCATGCTCCCTGCCCTCCGCGACCGCCTGCGCGAGCTGTGCGACATCGACGCCGTCTCCGGCGACGAGCGGCCCCTGCTGCGTTCCCTCCGAACCGCCCTCGCCGGGCAGGTGGACGACTTCCAGATCGACGTGGCGGGCAACGCCTACGCGGTGCGGCGCGGCCCTGCTCCCGGCCCCACCGTCCTGATCGCCGCCCACACCGACGAGATCGGCCTGATGGTCAAGAGCATCGAACCCGGCGGCTTCATCCGCTTCGAGAAGATCGGCGGCGTGATCGACAGCCTGCTCCCCGCGCGGGCGGTGCGGGTGCGCGGCGTGAACGGCGTGATCGGTATGAAGTCCGGCCACTACCAGTCGGAAGCCGAGCGCACCCAGGGCCGCAAGGCGGGCGACCTCTACATCGACCTGGGCTGCTCCAGCGCCGCCGAGGTGGAGGCGCTCGGCGTGCGGATCGGGGACCCAGTGGCCTTTGTCAGCCCGCTGCTGGAGATCGGCGGGCAGCCCCACCTCGTCGCGGGCAAGGCCATCGACAACCGCCTGGGCTGCGCGGTGCTGCTCGAACTGGCGCTGGGGGCCGCGCCCGCCGCTGGAACGGTCATCTACGCCTTCACCGCCCAGGAGGAGGTGGGCCTCAAGGGGGCCAAACTCGCCGCCGAACGCTTTCGCCCCGACCTCGCCCTCGCGCTGGACACCATGCCCACCGGCGACACGCCCGACATGAGCGAGCACCGCGACTTGAATGTGCGGCTGGGCGCGGGTCCCGCTCTGCAAGTGATGGCCGGTCCGGGTGGCCGCGCCAACCTGCTGCACCCCGGCGTGCGCGACTTTCTGGAGGAGGTGGCCCGCGAGCGCGGCGTGCCGCTCCAGGCCTGCACCTTCAGCGGTGGTTCCAACGACTCGGCCGCGATGGCCTGGGCCGGGCTGGGCCTCGCCGCCGGATCGCTGACTCTCCCCAGGCGCTACTCGCACTCGCCCCTCGAACTCGCCGACCTGCGCGACGCCGTGGGCGCCGCCGAGGTGCTGCACGGCGTGGTGGGGCGGCTGCCTAATCTTCCCGACTTTACCTTCCTGCCCGATGACGCCTGACCCCGGTCCCTCCGGCGCGGGCGACCTCTGGCACGTCTACACCGACGGCAGCACCCGCCACGAGCGGCGGCAGACCTTTTCCGGCTGGGCGGCGCGGGCAGTGCAGCCGCAGGCGCGGGAGGTGCGTCAGGTCAGTGGCGCCCGGCCTGGCGGCACCTCGCTGGAGGCCGAAACCGAGGCCATCCTCGCCGGGCTGCGGCTGGTGCCCGGCGGCGCCCCCGCGCGGCTGCACAGCGACCTCGACCTGGGAACGCTGCTGGAGGTGCTGCACTCCCCGGCGGGGGAAGCCGCCCGCGCCCATCTCGCGGACGTGTGGGTCCTGCCCGTCGCCCGCAACCGGGGCCGCCACCCTGCCGACATGCACCGGGTCGCCCGCGCGGAAGAGGCGGATGCGCGGAGCGGCGAGCCTGTGGGCAGCACGGGCCTTTCCAACGCCACCCAGGAGGCCCTGGGCCTCGCCCGCACCGGGCCAGCCGACCCCCCGCTTTCCCTGGGCGAGGCCCGGCGTCTCCCCGGACAGGCGGGGCCGCTCCAGCTCCGGGTCGCCGGTCTGCCGCCCGCCCTCGACGGTGGACCAACCGCCCTCAGCCTGACCCTCGACCTGGGTTCCCTGACGGGACGTGGGCGCACGCCGGAAGAGGTCATTCAGACCGCCCTCCACCCCCTGCTGACCCTGCTCACGCACGGCGCACTCGTCGAGGTGCGCGTGCCTCCCATCTGGGCGGTCCCGACGCAGGCCGCCGCCTCCGGCCTCGCGGGCGTCCGGGTGCTGGCTCACCCAGACCCCGCGCAGCAACACGAGGAGGGGCGTGCTTGACTGAGTCAAGCCGCTGACGTCCTTCTATCTAAATATATACAACCTAACCCCATCCTGACGATCTCACGCCACTCTTCCCCCACATGCCCTAGAGCATTTGACATAAAAAGATGTTTGGGAAGGTATGGGTGAACCAACCGAAGACATCTCGCAACGTCACAGCGTCCAAGGCGGCCCAAATGCTTTGAAGCAGGGCCGGTATGTTTCGCCAATCTCCAGCCCGGACCAGAGCTTTGATCTTGGAAAACAGCATCTCGATGGGGTTGAAGTCTGGACTGTAAGGCGGCAAGAACAACACCGAGCAGCTCTGGGCTTCGATGCGCGTCCGAACGGACGCGCGATGGTGCGCCGAGAGGTTGTCCAGCACGACGACCTGTCCAGGGGTCAGGGCTGGGCACAACACCTCCTGCACATACCACTCGAAGATGGGTCCGTTGACAGCACCCTCGACCACGAGGGGAGCAAAGGGGCCGGTCGCTTGGACCGCGCAGATCAACGTTTGGTTACGACCCCAGTTGCGCGGCACGGCATACCGGACCCGGCAGGTCCGGTGTGCTCGCCCATATCCCCGGGTCATCGCGGTATTGAACCCACTCTCGTCGAGAAAGACCAGCCGTGCGGGTGTCTGAAGGTAAGGCATGAGGTCGTTCAGGAACTGCTGGCGCAGTTCCTCATTGCGTTCGGACGCGACCCGCGTTTTTTTTGTAGGTGATGCCGTGCCGCCGGAACACCCGGTCCACCGTGCGATAACTGATCTTTAAGCCGGTCTTGGCCTCCAGCTTGCGGGCATGTTCTTCCAGCGAGGCGTCGGGGTCCTCCTCCAGCAACTGGAGGAGGACCTGTTCATGCTCGCTCTGCACCGTGCGACGACGCCCGGTGGGCCGCTTCACGTCCCGCAACGTGCCAGCCGCGTGTTTGTTCAGGTACAGCTCGACCGTCCCGACCCACACCTGGAACGTCTCGGCCACTCGCTGATGGTCGCTGTCTTTCAGCGCTGCCGCCACGATGCGCTCCCGCAGGTCCACGCTGTACCCCCGCGCCCCCACCCGTTTCTGCATAACCTTATTATGTCAAATGCTCTAGGCATGGCCGCCTGGCAGTCTGGCAAATTCAGAGGCTGTCCATGGACCCAAATGTGGCCCCCTCTCTCCCCCCCAAAAGGGGTGCCCAACAACAGGAGTGTGCGGACGGTGTCGGGCACCACACCAACTCAGGCGGCAGTAGAGGCCCAAGCGTGGAAGACCAAGCCGCAGCCCCGACCCACACCAGACACCTGCGGGAGTTGAGCCTGCAAACTGTGGCACAACTGTGGCAATGGGCCAGAATGTGGCAGAAGGGCGCAGAGGCTAAAAACAAAAAACCCGCGCTAGGCGGGCTTTCTCTCTGGAGCCAGAGGTCGGATTTGAACCGACGACCTACTGATTACGAATCAGTTGCTCTACCCCTGAGCTACACTGGCGCGGCAAAAATGCTGCACGCACAAGGGTAGACGATGGCCCCGGCCTTGTCAAACGGCCCTTACCCCAGCGCCTTCACGTCAGCCTGAAGGGCTTCCAGCCGCGACCGCAGCTCGGCGGCGCGGGTGCGGGCGGCCTCCAGCCGGGTCTGCTCCTGCGCGGTGAAGCGGGTGTAGGGGCTGATCGCGTCGCGCAGCCGGGCGTCGGCGCGTTCCTGCTCGCGCTCGTACTCGCGGCGGATGATCTGTTCGAGGGCCTCGCGCAGCCCCCCCACCTTCTGCCGGAGCTGGCGGTGGGCTTGCAGCCGCTTGTTGGGCAGCACGAAGAGGCCCAGACTCCCCAGCGTCAGCCCGGCGAGGATGCCCCCGGTGAAGTCCAGCGCCGACGCCCCCACCAGCGCCCCGATGCCCGCACCCAGGCCGATCCCCCCCGCGAGGCCGCCCACCGCGCCCTTGAGGGCATCCTCCGCGTCGCGGGAGAGCTGGCGGGCGAGTTCCTGCTCGGTGGTTGTTTCCAGGTGCTGGCGGGCGCTTCCGGCGATGCCCTCCAGCAGCGCCCCCCGGTCATAGGAGAAGCGGGTACGGGCCACCTCGCCCTGGGGCTGACGGCGGATCAAGAAGGCCTGCACGTCCTCCCAGAAGTGCAGATTGGCTTCCACGAAGCGGTCAATCATGGTGCCGAACTGCCGGTCAATGGCGTCGGGAAGGTCCGCCACCGCCTCGCGCCGGAACCCCTCCTCCAGTTCGCGGCTGTTGATCAGGCCGCGCAGGTTGGAGAACCTCAGCTTGTCGTCGATAAAACGGTCGGCCCGCACCTCGAACTCGCCCAGCAGGCGGCCCAGTCGGTTGAGCTGGCCGTCAAGCTCGCCCAGCATCGTTTCTCGGTGGCGTTCGCGCTGGTCTTCGAGGTCGCGCAGGATGACGAGGTCCTCCGTGAGGGTCTTGCGGGCGGCCTCGGCCCGCGCCTCCTCACCGCTCAGGATCTCGGCAGCAGTCGAGAGCGGGCTCTGCAGCTTCAGGCGGGTGCGCTCGGTTTCCGAGAGGCGGGCCTGAAGGCCGCCGCGCAGCGTCCGGAAGCCCTCGTCGCCGCCTCGCTGCTCGGCCCGCGCACTGATCAAAAAGACGGGCGGCGTCAGGCCCAGCACACCCCGCGCCCCCGTCTCCACGAACTGCCGCACCTGCTCGCGCTGCTCGGGGGTCTCCAGCAGGTCCGCCTTGTTCACGACCATGATCACGCTGCGGCCCCAGCGGGCGGCCAGCGAGAGGAACTGCCGCTCAGACTCGGTGAAGGGCCGGTCCGCCGAGGTCAGGAACAGCACGAGGTCGGCGCGGGGCAAGAAGCCCTCGGTCAAGGCCTGGTGCTGGCGGATGATCGCGTTCGTGCCGGGGGTGTCCACCAGCGCCACCCCCTCCAGGCTGGGCAGCGGGTAGGTCAGGCGGCTCACGAAGGGGTCGCGGGTGGGTTCCATCTCGCCAGGGCGGTCGCCATGCACGAGGACATAGATGCGGTCGGTGGTGGGCGTGACGCCTTCCGGAAGGACTGCCGCACCCAAAAGCGCGTTCACAAAGCTGCTCTTGCCCGCGTTGAACTCGCCGACGACCACCAGCAGGAAGCTCTCATCGAGCGCCCTGGCCGCCCCCCGCGCATACTCGACGGCCTCCGGAGGCGCTCCCTGCGTCTCCAGAAAGGCCTGGAGATCGGCGAGGAGCGTCCGCTCGCGGGAAAGGAGGTCTTGCACGGGGGCGGTGACGAGCATGGGGCAAGTGTAGAGCCTGCCTCCGGGGGGCGCGGGGCAGGCTCAGGGTTGTTTGAAGGGTGGGGTCAGTTGACGGCGACCTTGCCCAGGTTGGCGGGATAGACGGTGATGCTGTACTCATCTGTGGCGTTGGGCAGGCGCAGGAGCGTGCCGCGTGACTGCCTCGCCACAGCCAGGTTGATGGTTACGCTGCTCACGGGGTTGGTCGCCGATGGGGGATTCCCGTCTGCCGCCGCGTAGGTAAACATGGTGTAGGTGTTGGCGGACGTGGTGAAGCCGCTCGTCTCCGTGATCGCCACTGCAGGTGCGACGTAGTCGGAAAGGATATTGGCCTCTCCACCCATGGGCACAGCCGGGGCGGACGAGGGGGGAAAGGTGGCGCCTACCGGCGACGAGGCAAGATTGGCCCGGTACTCCACCAATACCCAGGCGTTTCCATTGCTGTCGTCCGGCCCAGGATTTCGCCAACTCGTCGCAGCGGTACCAGTCACCCAGACAGAACGCTTGACAGGGTAGTAGGCGAGGAATCGGTAGGCCGTGGTGCCCGCTGCGGGTGGGAGAATCATGGCAAGGATGGGGTGGGTGTTGACTGTCCAGTTCTGGTTGCCGGTGGTGGGGTTGCGGCTGGTGGGGGCGTTGGTGCTCACCATGGCAATCGCCTGTCCCGGCGGGTACACGTACCACGCCTCTTTAAGCTTCCCGACGATGAGCTGCTGCGCATTGAGCATCTCCTGCTGCAACTCGGCGCGTGTGCTCGACTGCGCCGAGATGCGGCTGCTCTGGCCGAAGAAATTCACCAGCGCAAGCAGAATGACGCCCATCAGGGCCATCCCCACCAGCAGTTCGACCAGCGTCAGGCCAGCCGTGCGCGTTCCCGGCCGATTCACTGCGGCCTCAGCACGTCGAGGGTGAGGGTCACGTCCTGCCGACCGGTCTGGGAGGTGACGACCAGACGGCGCATGCGGGGAGGCGCCGCCGGAGAACTGCCCGGCGCATTGACCACGCTCTGAGTCGCGCAGGTAGTTGTGCGGATGGCGGTGGGCGCACCTGCTGTACCCGTTCCCAGCACATTGGCCCGCGCATCGAGCGACTGAAAGCGGACCGAATAGCCAGCGGGAAGAGCGATGGGGGCGCATGCCCGGTCGTAATTATCCTGAGTCGACCAAGCTCCCCTTACCTGCTCCAGCAATTGCTGGGCCTGTGAGGTGGTCCCCAGTTGCTGCTGCGCTTCGCGGTTCAGGCCCAACGATCCGGTTAGGGTAGCCGTCAGCACCGCGGCGAGCACGGCCAGAATCGCGATGGACACCAGAATCTCGATCAGGGTGAAGCCACCCTGCCGCCGCGCTGCGCCCCTCACAAGCCCCCCTGGGTCACGATGACCTTGCCCGTCACGCCGACCACGCGGATTTCCAGCGGGGTCAGACCCGGAAAACTGCTGCTGACCCGCAAGACTTTGCCCACTGCCCCCGCGAGTTCGCCGTAAGGAGCCGTGTAGGCGACCTGATTGCCCGCTGCGCCCGTGCCCGAGCAGTTGGACGGACAGCGCAGCGTGATGTTCCCTGGCAAGCGCCGCTCACTGCTGCCCACCAGATAGCGCGTGGAGTTCCCCGCGTCCCAGGAGACGGTCGTATTCACGCTACCCCTCTGCGCCTGCGAACGGGCGCGGCGCAGATCGGTCGCCATCTGGGTGGTCGCCTCGCGCAATTCGGCCGAGCGGATGCTGCGTACGGAACCAAAGCCCAACAGTCCCGCCAGAATGCCGATGATGGCGATGACGACGAGAAATTCGATCAGGGTCACGCCGCCCTCCCGCATCAAAAGGCCTCCGCCGCCATCTGGCGCATGACCACTTTCCCCAGGCCCTTTTGCGGCTCTGTCTCGGCGGCCGCCGTGATGGTCCAGCGCGGCGACACCGGGAAGAAGGGGGGGGTGACGCCTTCCTTGAGACGCTGGTCGTAGGTGAAGTCGCGACCGTAGCCCGCTCTGTCGCCAACCAGCCCGAAAGCTCCATACCAGTTCTCGATCAGGCTGCCGATCAGGTGCACGTCTCCCTGAGGCAAACGGTTACTGTAATTCTGGGCCGTCACTTCCCCCGTGCTAGCGATCATCGCCGTGTGCAGATTGAGGTCACGGCGCGTCTTTTCCGACAGGATGATGTCACCGTCCTGGCTGTAAATCCCAAGGATGTTCTTGGGCTTCTTCGTACAGGGAGGGGTGGCTTTGAGCGAGGCATACGAGCAGGGCGTATCCGACATGGTGAGGTCAGTATCGACCTTGACGTCTCCGCTCGAGGCGATGGTGACGCCCGCGAATGACGCCAGCGCCGGGGGTACGTTGCCCAGGGAGCCGTCTTCCTTATTGCTGCTGCGCCGATCCGGACCGCGCAGCGACTCGAAGCGCTCACCGTAGATCACGCCGTTGAACTTTCGGCCCTGCGAAATCCACGAGCCGCTGGAGTTTTTCTTGGACAGGTTGCCATCCTTGTCGACGCGGTACTCGTTGTTGGTGTCGATCACCTTCTCTGTCACGTTGCGGCAGTTCTGCGCGTACATCCAGTAGCCGTTATTCCTGCCATCATTGTGCGAGGCACGTCCCTTTTTAAGATCAGGAGCCGCGGTCCACTCTGGCAGCGGGTCCCAACGCTTGAGACCAGTATTCCAGAGGTCAGCCCAGACAGGAGTGTCCGTCCAAGAGCACTCGCGGACCGTCTGGCTCCCTGCCTTGAGAAAGCGGATGTACTGAAAGACGGGGTTGGGTTCGGGCCATTTCTGGGCAGAGGCGTCATACGTCGTGTTCAGCGGCAGTCCGTTCGAGCCGCCCGCCATCAACTCGACGCCCAAGGCGTTGCCCAGCATCAGGCCCTCGGCCAGGGCCGCCGCTTTTTGGTCGTTTTCATTGATGGGGAGTGGCTTATAGGCGGCGTTGAAGTCCGTCTTCTTGTAGTCAATCTTGGTGGGGTCGGTCTCATTCTTGAGGAAGTTGACCGTGCGGGGGGACTTGGCTACCTCGTCGGCCAGCCACTTGTTCTGCTTCTCGGCAGTATTTTCCGTATCGGGGGCAGGCGTGGGAGTCGAGTTGCCAATATGCACTCCTGCCGTAGACTCGCAGTTGCCGCCGGGGGCCAGCCCTTCTTTGGGCAGGTCGGTGCATCCCACGCTACTCACCTTGCCCCGAAACTGGGCGCGTGAGTTGCCCGTAAACAGGAATTTCTCGTTGGTGTGGATGGAGCCGTCGAAAACCTGATCGTCGAAGTTCACGGTGGGTGCCCCGGTCGGGCTGTAGGTGCCGCTGGGCTTGAGGCGGTGGTGATTGGTCATCAGCACGTCTTCGAGCAGGCTGGGCAGTTCGATCTCGAACCACCACTGGTTCTCGGCGGTGCGGCTGGCAGTCAGGACGCGGGTTGCCCCGCCGAGTTGCCCGCGCACCCGCAGCCCTTCGAGCCGAAAGTAAAAGCGATACTTCACAGGGGTCAGCTGCACTGCGCGGACGGGCCGAAGGGTAAAACGGGCCTCGCCCACTGCCTGCTCCTGCCTCAAGAGGCTGTTCCACCATTGCAAGCGACTGGCGGGATCAGCCACGTTGCTGGGGCGCTCGCTGCCTGGCGTGCTAGGCAACACATCAAAAGCGGCAGGCTGCACATACTGGGCGAGCAGTTCAAACTGGTTGGCCGGGGCTCCGGCCGCAACCTCGCAGGCTTTGGCCTCCGGAAACGCCTCGACGTCCTCCGCCCGGCTCCCGGTCCTAACCTGCAAGAACTCGGAGGTCGGTGTCCAGCTTGACGCGCTGCCCACTTGGTTGCAGAACTGCTCAGCCTGCACCTTCAGTACGGCCGGAGTCGTCGAATAAGGTACTACGATGTGATCAATGGTGCTTCCCCCCGCGCCCGTCCGGTTCGGGGAGAGCAAGGCCTCCACGTCCCGCAGTCGGCTCTGCGCCAAGGCCACCCCCGACTCCGCCGCATACTGTGCCCGCAACGTCGCCGCCTGATCCGCCGTATTCTGGCGACTCCCCAGCCCCAGCCGCAGCGTCGCGGCCAGGATGCCTGCCAGCAGCAGCAGGGTAAACAGCACAACAATAATCATCGTCGCGCCTTCGGTGGCTCGTGGACCTCTCATATCTCCCAGTCTGCTGGGGCAGGGAGGCCGGGCCTAGCCCCCGAATAGGGGCGCGTGAAGCCGCCTTCATATCCCTCGGGCGCTCCGCTCGCGCGGGGAGAGCAGACTGGTCCCCATTCCCACAGGAGGTGCCCCCCATGACCGGACCCTACGACCGTCCCCCCATGCCCGCCACCGAGCCGACCGACACGCCCGCCCCCATCCCCGAGCGGATGCCCGGCGGCGACGACACCGGGCCGATTATGGACCCCCCCATGAACCCGGACCTGCCGGGGATGCCCGAACCGGACCCGACAAGCAATCCAGACACGCCGGGCCTGCCCAGCCCCACGCCCATGCCCGCGATGTAGGCACATGCCATCTTGCGCCGCCGACCTGACACGGTTGGCGGCGCTGCCGTTGTCAGCGGGTCAACAGCGTGCGCCCCTGCTCACGCAGCCAGCGCCGCCACCGCGCATGCTCGGGCATCAGGCGGGCCACGTGTGCCCAGTAGCGGAGCGAGTGGTTCAGTTCCAGCAGGTGCGCGGCCTCGTGCAGGGCGACGTAGCGGGCGACTTCCCGGGGGGCGCGGCTGAGCGCCCAGTGCAGCCGGATATCCCCGCGCGAGGAGCAACTGCCCCAGCGGGTGCGGGCACCGCTCAGGGCCACCCGCCCCAGCCGGTCACGGGCACCCAGTGCGCCCGCGTATTCCTCCACCCAGGCGCGGAAGACGGGCAAGGCGGCAGCACGGCTCCACGCCTCCAGAGTCGCGGCGAGGTCTAAGCCGTGAGGAAGGTGTAATTCGTCACCCACCCGCTCGGCCTGACGCAACCCCGGTACCAGCCGCAGGGTCAGCGTTTCGCCCAGGAAGGGGTAGGGGGAGCCGTCCTGCCATGCCGCCGGGGGCGACGGCCGCGCCGCGAAGGTCCGCAGGTGCCGCTCGGCCCACTCTCGGCGGGACTCCACGAAAGCGGCGAGCGTCTCCTCCGGTGTGCGGACGGGGGCGTGCAGGACAACCTCGCCGGGGCGGACCTGAAGGGCCAGCGTGCGGCGGCGGGCGCTGCGGCGCAGCTCCACGGGAACGCCCCCGACCGTCCACGGGGGGGCAGGTCGGGGGCGCGGCATGGCTCTGTTATAGCGGCTGGTTAGAGCTGGTTGTAGTCCTGGTTGAAGGTGTCGCACTGGTTGGGGTCGCCCGTGCGGAAGCCGGTCATGAACCAGTTGACCCGCTGCTGGCTGCTGCCGTGGGTAAAGGAGTCGGGCACCACGTAGCCCCGGCCCTGGCGCTGCAAGGTGTCGTCCCCGATGGCCGCCGCCGTGTTCACGGCCTCGCGCACGTCCTCCTGGGTCAGGTTGGCGAGGCTGGACACCTGATTGCCCCACACCCCGGCGAAGCAGTCGGCTTGCAGCTCCAGGCGCACCCCGTAGCTGTTGGCCTCGGCCTCGGTGCGGGCGCCCTGCTGGGCGCGGGTGACCTGATCGGCGATGCCCAGTTCGTTCTGAACGTGGTGCCCGACCTCGTGCGCGATCACGTAGGAGTAGGCGAAGTCGCCGCCGCCGCCGAGCTGACGGTCCATCTGTGCGAAAAAGGAGGTGTCGATATAGATCTTGTTGTCCAGCGGGCAGTAGAAGGGGCCGGTCGCGCTCGTCCCCTGGCCGCAGGCGGTGGGCACCGACCCCCGGAAGGACACCAGCACGGGCTTGGTATAGGTGCGCCCGGCTTGCTGGAAGATGCCGCCCCAGACTTCGTTGGTGCTGCCCAGGATGCGGTCGAGGAACTCGTATTCCTCGGTTTCGCCCGCCGTTCCCGCCTGGGTCTGGGGTTGCGTCTGCGTCTGAGTCGGGACCGTCTGGCCGCCCGTGACGACGCTGGGGTCTACCCCGAAAAACATGGCGATCAGGGCGATAAGCAGGCCGCCGATGCCGCCGCCTACCGCGAGGCCGCCCCCCGGAATCCCACCCCCACCCCCGCTTTGCTGCACGCCGCCGCCGCTGCGGGGAAGGTTTTTCCAGTCCATCTCCAGCCTCCTTCGCTGCGCCCGCCATTCCAGCGCGGCCCGGACCAGCGGGCTGCCTCTCTGTTCTGCGTGGCTCAGGGGGCATTGTAGGAGTCCCCCCGTGAGCGGGCCTTGACCAAGCCATAGGAAAAGGGGCGGGGGGGTCAGCCGCCCCTCCACCCCTCCCCTGCCCCGGCGCTCAGTCCGAGGCGGGCACCGCCCCCAGCGGCACGGGCGCAGGCGGGGCCACCCGCCGGCGCTCGAACTGGTAGAAGACGGCGGGCACCACGAAGAAGGTCAGCAGCGTGGACGTGATCACCCCGCCCAAAATCACGATGCCCAGCCCCCGGCGGAACTCGGCGCCGTCGCCCTGACCCAGCACCAGCGGAATGCTGATCACCAGCACGGTCAGCGTGGTCATGATGATGGGCCGGAAGCGCAGCTCGGCGGCCTCGATCAGCGCCTCGCGCAGCGGCAGCGAACGCATCCGCTCGGTCACGAATTCGAGGTACAGGATCGAGTTCTTGGTGGACAGGCCCAGCAGGATCACCATGCCCAGCACCGTGATCACGTCGAGGTCCACCCCGAACAGGGCCAGCGTCCACAGCGCCCCCACGATGGCGAGCGGCACGGGCAGCAGCAGGTAGATGGGGTAGCGGAACGAGTTGAACTGCGACCCCAGCACGAGGTAGGTCAGCAGCACGGCGAGGATGAGCACGACCGGGCCGTAGAACACCAGGTCCTCGGTCAGGCCCGCCGTCCCGAAGGAGGACGCGTTGCCCAGCGTCACCCCGTCGGTGAGGATTCCGGCCGCCGTCGCCCGGTCGATCAGCGTCTGCTGGTAGGCGAAGGCGTTGGGACCGCCGGGCACAAGGTCGATGTCGAGGCTGGCGGTGTACGCCTTGTTCAACCGGCTGAGGGTGGCCGGGGCCTGCCGGGTCTGGAAGGTGCCCAAAGCGGCGAGCGGCACGTTGGCCCCCAGCGCGGGCGCGAAGACCGTCTGGTCGAGCAGGCTCTCGCCGCCCTGCACCTGCGCGGGGTCGAGCCGCACCACGATGTCCACGCTGCGGTCGCCGTCGCGCAGGCGGCCCGCCACGCTGCCGTCGTTGTAAGTCCGCAGCGCCTGCGCCACGTCGGAGACGGTCAGGCCGGTGCCCGCCAGCCGCGCGGGGTCCGGCACGAAGGTCCGCTCCTGCCGGGTGGCCGAGAGACTGCTTTCCAGCGAGGCGATGTTGGGGTCGGCCGCGAGCAGCCGCACCAGTTCCCGGTTGCGCTCCACCAGCAGCGCCTGATTGGGCGCGGTCAGGGCGAGGCTGAGGTCCGAGCCGCCCCCCGGTACGCCCTGCTGCGAGGCCACCCGCACCTCCGCACCCGGCACCCTGGCGGCGATGGCCGAGAAGTCGCGGGCGTAGTCGGCGCCGAGGGCCTCGATGCCGGGGCGTTCTTCGCGCGGGGCGAGGGTCACGGTCAGGCTGGCCGTGTTCGCGTTCGTGCCGCCCAGCACGCCGCCCGCGCCCACGCTGGTCTGCACCAGCCGGACCTCGGGGCGGGCCAGCAGGTTTTCCTCCAGCCGGGCGGTCAGCGCGTTCGTGCGCGAGAGTTCGGTGCCAGGGGGCAGTTCCACCTCGGCGGTCAGGATGCCGCTGTCGCTCTGGGGAATAAAGGCGAAGCCGATATTCCGCATCGCCAGCGGCACGCTGAGCAGGAAGGCGCCCGCCAGCAGCATGACCACCCAGGGCCGCCGCAGCACCCCGCCCACGCTGCGGGCATAGGCGCGGGCGGTCGCGGTCACGCCCCGGTTAGTCCAGCCGTGCAGGGTGCCCGTCAGCGCCTCGAGGAGAGCGAGCAGGACCGTCAGCAGGTAGCGGACCAGGGTCAGCAGCACGGGCGCGAGCAGGATGGACAGCGCGGCGACGGCGGGCAGTTCCAGCTCGGTCAGGCGGTCCAGGCCCACCCACAGCGCGGCCCCCGCCAGGGCGAGCAGCAGCAGGCCGGAGAAGGTCCGCACCCCCGCCAGCGCCTCCCGGAAAAAGCGTGGCAGCCGTCCCAGCACGCCGGGCACCTGCCGCCAGCCGATGGGCTGCGGGTCACGGGTGTAGGCCATGCGGACGGTGAGAAAGAGCAGGCTCTCGAGCCAGCTCAGCGTGATCGCCGCCGCCAGCCCCAGCCCGAACTGGCTGAAAAACTGGCCCAGGATGCCCGGCATGAAGGACAGCGGGATCAGCACCGCGAGCAGCGAGAAGGAGGCCGCCGTGACCGCCGAGAAGACCTCCGAGCCGCCCACCAGCACGCTGCGCAGCAGGCCATAGCCCATATCCCGGTAGCGCTGCACGTTCTCGGCCACCACGATGGAGTCGTCCACCACGATGCCGATGGCGACGATGATCGCCAGCAGCGAGACGATGTTGAAGGAAAACCCGAACAGGCTGTAGAGCAGCGGCGCGGCGCTGATGGAGATCGGGATGGCGAGGATGACCGCGAAGACCGTGTTCAGCCGCCCCAGGAACAGCAGCACGATCACGCCCACCGCGCCGATGGCGATCAAAAACTCCTTGAAGGTGTCCTCCACGGTCGCGCGGGTGGCGGTCGTGGTGTCGCTGGCGAGGGTGAGCTGATAGCCGTCGGGGAGCGGCTGTTCCGCCAGCGCCTCGGTCACCTCGTCTGCCACCGCCACGCTGTTCGTGCCGCTGGCCTTGCGGACGCTGAGGAGGACGGCGGGCTGCCCGTTCACGCGGGCATAGCTGGTCGGCCGGGCGGAGGTGTCGCGCACGGTCGCCACGTCCGCGACCCGCAGACCGGAGGCGGGGTCCACGACGATGCGTTCGACCTCCGCGAGGCTGGTCGGCGTGTTGCGGGTGGAAAAGCCCACTGTGGTGCCGTCCTGGGTGACGCTGCCCGCCGGGAGGTCCAGCGCCGAGGCCTGAATCGCCCCCGCCACCCGCCCCGGCGTGAGGCGGTAGGTCTGGAGCCGGGTGGGGTCCAGCAGCACCTGCACCTGCCGCGCCGGGCCGCCCGACACCGCCACGTCGGCCACGCCGGGCACGCGCTCCAGCCGCGGGACCAGCGTGTCCTCGGCGTAGGCGGCCACGTCGGGGGCGCGGGCCGAGCCGCCCAGCAGGGCCAGGGTCAGGATCGGCGTGGCGTTGGGGTCGAACTTCTGCACGACCGGCGCGTCCGCCCCGCTCGGCAGCGTGCCGCGAATGGCGGCCACCGCCTGCGAGACGCTGTTGGCCGCCGAGTCGATATTCGTGTCGTCGGAAAAGGTGATGACGACCGCCGACTGGTTGCTCACCGAGGTCGTGTTGATGTCCACGACGCCGCCCAGGGTGCTCACGGCGGCCTCGACGCGCTGGCTGACCTCGCGGTCCACCTGATCGGGTGTTGCGCCGGGGTAGGCGGTCGAGACGGCCAGCACCGGCACCTCGAAACTGGGCAGCAGTTCCACCCCCAGCCGGGTCGTCGCCAGCAGGCCGAACAGCACCACCATCACGAAGATGCCGATGGAAAAGACGTAGTTGCGCACGCTGAAGCGCACGGCAGGGTGAACGGGCGGCTCGGGGGTGCCGTCGGGCAGGGTGCCGCGCGGCAGGTCGAACTCGGGGGGATCGTGGGTGCTCATGCGAACTCCGGAAGGGGGAAGTCAGGCCGGGAGACGGAGGGGCGAACGCGGTCAGCTCGCCTCACGCGCCGCCCCCCGCCACGCGCACCCGCGCCCCGTCCTGGAGGCTGCCCGGCACGGGGGTGATCACCTGCGCCCCGGCGTCCAGCCCGCGCACGGCGACCTGGCCCCGCGCCTCGGCGTCCACCTGCACGGGCACGCGCTGGGCGACGCCGCCCTCGACGACGTAAACGGCACTCTCGCCGCCGTCCACGCTCAGGGCCGACGACGGCACCAGGACGCCGCCGCCCACCGTCGCCCGGTAGCGCACCTGCGCCGCGCCGCCCACCGGGAGGTCGGCCCCGCCCTGCACCCGCGCCGTCACGGGCACCAGGCGGTCGCTCCCCGCCACCCCGCTGACCTCGTTCACGACGGCCACGTAGGTCTGCCCGCCCGCGTCGAGGTTGAGCCGGGTGCCGGGCGTCAGCGCCGCCGCGTCGGCCGGGGTCACGGTGAAGCGGGCGCGGACGTTCCCCGCCTCCACCAGCCGGAAGACCGGGCTGCCCTGCCCCACCGCCTCGCCGACCTCGGCCGCGACCGACACCACGACGCCCGCGAAGGGGGCACGCACCACCGTGCGGGCCAGCGCGGTTTCGGCCTGGGTGACCCCGGCGCGGGCGCTCTGCACGCTCAGTTCCAGGGCCTCCGGGCTGCCTGCCCCCGCCTGCCCGTTTTGCGCGAGCGCGTTGCGGGCCTGCGCCAGCGCACTCTCGGCCTGCGCCTGCCCCGCCTGGGCCGCGAGGAGTTGCGCTTGGGTGATCTGGTCGTCGTCGTAGCGCTCCTGGGCGTCCTGCGCCTCCTGCCGGGCGCGGCGCAATCCGAGTTCGGCGGCGCGGACGGACGCTTCCAGCGCGGGCCGGGCGGCGTCCACGGCGTCGCGGGCCTGCCGCAGGCTGAGTTCGGCCTGTTGCAGCCCCAGCCGCGCCGAGGTCAGGGCCTGCTGCGCCGCCGTGTCGTCGAGCTGCACCACGCCCTGCCCGCTCGTCACCCGCTCGCCTTCCTGCACCAGCACGCGAATCACCGTGCCGCCCGCTTGCGCCGCCACGTTGCTGTCGCGGCCCGCCTCCAGCGTGGCGGCCACCGTGCGGGGCACCGTCAGCTCACCCTCCCCCGCCCGCACGGTCCGCACCGCGAGCGCGGTCGTCTTGGGCGGCGGGGTGGAGAGACTGGTAGCCGCCTCCTCCCCTCCCCCCTCGGGCGAGCAGGCGGTCAGCGCGAGCAGCAGGGTCAGCGGCAGCAGGGTGCGGGTCACGCGGGCCGCCGGAGGGGAGAGGGAGCGGCAGGCTGGGGGTAGGACATAGGGGAAACCTCCAAAACAGGGCAGATGGCCGAAGGCGAAGGATCAGGACTGGGGGGGCTAGGGCTGGGGCGTGAGGCCGGGCCACAGCAGGCCGAGCAGCGCGGAGACGAACCCGTCCGGGTCGGCCGGGGGGGCGGGGGCGGGCGGGCAGGAGGAGGTGGGCTCTCCCTCTGCCCCGGCGAGCAGTTCGCGGTAGACGTGCTGGGTGAGCGCCCCCAGCAGCGCGGAGGCGGCGACCCCGGCGTCCTGCGGGCGAACGCGGCCCAGGGCCATCTCTGCCCGCAGGTAGGCGGCCAGGGCGTCGAGGTCCCGGCGCACCGGGTCCCCGATCCGGCGCAGCAGGGGGTTGTGGTCCGGGGCGTGTCCCTGCGAGAGCATCAGCGTGAGGCGGGGCACCACCCGCGCCGCGTCCTCCAGAAAGCGCCGGGCGACGTGTTCCAGATGGTCACGCACCCGGCCCGTCCCCACCCGGCCCGGCAGGTCGTCGCGCCAGGGGGTCACGTCGTGCAGGCCCACCGCCGCCTCGAACAGGTCGGCCTTGGTCGCGTAGCGGGTAAAGAGCGTGCCCTCCGCAACGCCGACCCGCCGCGCGATCTCGGCGGTGGTCGCCCCCACGCCGCGTTCCAGAAAGACGGCGCGGGCCGCTTCCACGATCTGTTCATCCGAGACACTGCGCGGCCGGGCCATGTTCCTGAGTATGGACTCAGGAATACGGGGGCATAGGGACGTTTGGCTACAGTGCGCGGCTGGACCGGGGGGGGCCGGAGGGGGGCCGCGCCGGGGCTACTGCACCGCCCGCGCCGGACAGGTCACGCGCACGCGGGCCTCGGCGCCCTCCGGCCAGACCTCGCTGCCGGACGTGTGGACCAGCAGCTCCTGCCCCCCCAGCCGCACCGCGTAGGTCACGTCGTGGCCCTTGTACTCGCGGGCCACGATGGTGACCGGGGTGCCGTCCTCGCCGGGCTGGGCGAAGGCCAGATGTTCCGGGCGCACGCTGACCAGCACTGCCCCCTGCGCGGGGTCTTCCAGCGGCACGTCTCCCAGCGCGGTGCGGGCCACCCGGCCGCTCGCGGTGCCCGAGAGCAGGTTGCTGCAGCCCAGGAAGTTGGCGACGAAGGCGGTCTTCGGGTGCGCGTAGACCTCGTGCGGGGGGCCGATCTGCTCGGCCCGGCCCGCCCGCATCACGACGAGGCGATCGGAAAAGGCCAGCGCTTCCTCCTGATCGTGGGTGACCAGAATCGCGGTGGTCCCGCTCTGGCGCAGGATGGCGCGGACCTCCTGCCGGGTGGAGTGGCGCAGTTGCGCGTCGAGGTTGGAAAACGGCTCGTCGAGCAGCAGCAGCGCGGGCCGGGGCGCCAGGGCACGGGCCAGCGCCACCCGCTGCTGCTGCCCGCCGGAAAGCTGGTGCGGATAACGGCCCTCGAAGACGGTCAGGCCGACGAGCGCGAGCGTCTCGCGGGCGCGGGCCAGCCGCCCGGCGCGGGGCAACCCTTGCAGGCCGAACAGCACGTTCCCCAGCACAGTGAGGTGCGGAAAGAGGGCGTAGTCCTGAAACACCAGCCCGACGCCCCGCCGCTCCGGGGGCACGGGCGGGGCCGTCATCTCGCGCCCGGCGATGCGGATGCTCCCGCTGTCCGGCGTCTCCAGCCCCGCGATCAGGCGCAGGGTGGTCGTCTTGCCGCAGCCCGACGGCCCCAGCAGGGTCAGCAGCTCGCCGGGCGCCACGCTGAGGTCCAGCGCCTCCAGCACGGGGGGCAGCCCCGGCGCGTAACTCTTGGTCAGGGCCGCGATCTCCAGCAGTGGGGCGGCGGGGGCCGAGGGCGTTAGCGTCGTGCCCGACGCCCGGCGATTCAGCAGGGCGCGGAAGCCGGAAGGGGGGTGGGTCATGTCCTCTCTCTCCTCAGGATCAGCACGGTCAAGAGCGACCCGCTGAGGGCCAGCACCAACGCGTAGGGGGCGGCCGAGGCGTACTGCGCTTCTTCGGTGTAGGTCCAGACGTTGCGGGCCAGGGTGTCGAAGCCGGTCGGGGCCAGCAGCAGGGTCAGCGGCAGTTCCTTGAGGACACTCAGGAAGACGAAGGCCGCGCTTGCCAGCAGGCCGGGGCGCATCAGCGGCAGCGTGACCTGCCAGAGCGTCCGGGCAGGCCGGGCGCCCAGCACCCGCGCGGCCTCCTCCAGCCGGGGCGTGGCCTTGGCGAGCGAGGTGCGGATGGGGCCGATGGCCTCCGCGACGAAATGCAGCGTGTAGGCCAGGATCAGCAGGGCGAAGGTCTGGTACAGCCCCGGCGCCGACCTCAGCACGAAGAAGACGAGCGCGAGCGCGAAGGCCAGCGGCGGCGTCGCGTAGCCCAGATACGCCACCCGCTCGGTGATCCTGGCTGCCCGCCCCGCGTAGCGGTTGCCGATGTACGCGAGCGGAAAGGCGAGCGCCGTCGTGGTCAGCGCCGCCACCCCCGCCGCCGTCAGCGCCGAGCGGGTCGCGTCCCACAGCCCGGCGAGCGCGTAGGGATTCTGCTCCAGCCGCAGCCAGTAGCCCACCGTCCCCAGCGGCACGATCAGGGCGGCTCCCGCCAGCAGCCCGATAAAGACCCAGGCGGGCAGCGTCCAGCCGCGCAGGGGGACGCGGGCGGGCTGCCGCGCCCCCCCCGGCGACACCCGCGAGAGAAAGACGCCGCGCATCAGCCGCGCCTCCAGCCACAGGGTCAGCCCGGTCACAGCGAGCAGCATCAGCGCCAGCCACGCCGAATACACCCGGTCGTAGGCCGCCGTGTACTGCTGGTAGATCGCCGCGCTGAAGGTGGGGTAGCGCATCAGGCTGGTCACCCCAAAGTCGCCCAGCACATGCAGGGTGACCAGCAGGCCGCCCGACAGCCACGCCGGGCGCAGGTGCGGCAGCGTGACCTCGCGGAAGGTCTGCCCCGGCGTGCGGCCCAGCAGCCGGGCGGCGTCCTCCAGCGCGGGGTCCTGCGCCCGCAGCGCGGCGTGCAGGTTCAGGAACAGGTACGGGAAGGTAAAGAGGGTCAGCACCCCCAGCGCCCCCCAGAAGCCGCTCGGCCCCGGCCAGCTCAGGCCCGTCGCCGCCCAGATGGTGCCCCCCGGTCCGCTCGCCGCGATCAGGGCGTAGGCGCCCACATAGCCCGGAATCGCCAGCGGCAGCACCCCCAGCAGCGTGAGGACCCAGCGCGGCCGGAAGGTCGTCCGGGCGGCCAGGTACGCCAGCGGCAGCGCCACCGCCGTTCCCGCCAGCAGTACCCCCAGCGCCAGCCCCAGCGTGTTGCGCAGCAGTTCCAGATTCCGGACTCGGAACACGATCTCGCGCAACTCCTCCGCCTGAGCACCGAAGGCCCGCAGCACCAGGTACGCGAGCGGCAGCAGCACCCCCAGCGCCGTCAGCAGGGCGGGCAGGGCCAGGGTGGGGGGCAGTCGGCGGCGCAGGGTCATGGGCGGGGGCAGGCCCCACAGGGGGCCAACCGCGCCAAGGTATCAGAGCAACTTGGTCAGGATTGGGGGGCAGGCGTCCCGCCTGCGGGTCATCCGGCACACTTCCCCTGTCTTCGGACGGGGAACATACCAACGGGAACCGAGAGGACTACACCTCACAACGAGGTGAGCGCCCGTGGCTTCAACACGGACGCTCGGAAAGGGGGTGCTCTCTTGAGACACAACGCCACTCTGAGAAGAGGACAACCCCGGCCCCGGCTGGGGGTTTTGCTATCCCCCCTCCGCCCCGGTCCACCGCTCCCGCCTCCCAACCAGTTCGGCGGCAGCCAGCGCGGGCAGCAGGCTCAGCAGCAGGCCAGTGGCGAGGCCGAGCGTCACCGCCCCCCTCTGCTCCGGCGGAAGCCCGCCCACCAGCAGAGCGTTGAGGCCCAGGCCACCCAGCGACAACGCCAGCACTGCCAGCAGGCCCACGCCCCAGGACACCCAGACGGCCTCGCCCGGCCAGCGCCTGCGTCGGGGCAGGGCGCACACCAGCCCCACCAGCAGGCCCAGGATCAGGAAGATGTTCGAGAAGCCGATGGTGAGCGGGTCAAGAGGCTCCGAAGGCTCCGGCTCCCACATCAGCACCGGCCACAGCGCGGCGACTATCCACGCGGGCCAGCCCAGCGCTCCCAGCACCCGCGCCGGGGCAGGCCGCAGCCGCAACGCGCCCAGCACCGCCGCGCAGGTCAGCAGGGCACCCAGCACGCCTCCCAGCAGATCCATGCCCGTATCTCACCACAAGCGCAGGAGGCCCCACCCGCAGGCGAGACCTCCCCCTCTTGGGCTGGCGACTGTCCTTACAGCAGACCCGCCTCCCGCAGCAGCCGCTGGGCCTTCTCGATGTTCTTGGGCAGCACGGCGGGGTCCACGCGCGGGCTGCGCTTGGTCACGTCGCTGAAGGGCAGCATGGTGGTGGGCTGGATGATGTTGCCGATCACCGGGTACTCGAAGTTCACGCTCAGGAAAAAGGTCTGGGCGTCCTTGCCGGTCAGCGCCGACAGGAAGCGGGTGGCGGCCGCGCGGTTCTTGCTGGTCTTCAGGATGGCCGCGCCCGTCGCGTTGCCCAGGTTGCCGATGTCGCCATTCTTGAAGAAGTAGGTTTCCACCGGGTAGCTCAGGCGGTTCACGCGCTGGATGTAGTAGTGGTTGGTCAGCGCCACGTCGATCTCGCCCGCCCGCATGGCCTCGAGCATCCCCACGTTGCTGGTCTTGTAGTCCTTGGGTTGCAGCGCCTTCATGCCCGCGATCCACTGCCGGGTGGTGGCCTCGCCGTGCTTGGCGATCATGCCCGCCAGGAAGTCCTGGAAGGAGGGGTAGCTGACCGTCCAGCCGATGCGCCCCTTGAGGGCAGTCATCTTGGGCAGGTCGAGGATGCTGTCGGGGAGGTCGCCCGGCTTGATCTTGTTGGGGTTGTAGGCCAGCACCCGGAAGCGCACGGTGGTCGGCAGCCAGGTCCGGTCGTCGGGCACGTAGTCGGGCGCCACGCCGCGCACCATCGCGGTCGTGAGCTTCAGGAACTTGCCGTCCTCGGCGAGCTCGCCCAGCGCTCCCACCGAGTTGCCCCAGAACACGTCGGCGGGGCTGCGGGTCCCCTCCTCGCGCAGCGCGGCGACCAGTTGGCTGTCGGTGCCGTAACGGACGTTGACCTTGATGCCCGTCGAGCGCTCGAACTGCTGCACGATGGGGTCCACGAAGGTCTTGGCGCGGCCCGAGTACACGGTGATCTGGGACTGGGCCAGCGAGGAGCCGGACAGCAGCAGGGCGGCGGAGGCGAGCAGGAAGCGCTTCATCGAGCGAATCCTAAGTAACTCACTCGGGATTGTCAACACGATGGGGCGGCGGCCCCAGTGGTCCTACCGCCGTTCCAGTGCCAGCTCGATCAGCCGGGTCACCAGCTCGCTGTAGCTCAGGCCCGCCGCTCCGAACAGCTTGGGATACATGGAGGTCGTGGTGAAGCCGGGCATGGTGTTGACCTCGTTCAGGAACAGCTCGCCCGTCTCCTCCACATAGAAGAAGTCCACCCGCGCCAGCCCCGCGCAGTCCAGCGCCCGGAAGGCGGTCAGGGCGAGGATGCGGACGCGCTCGGCCACCTCGGCGGGAAGGGGGGCGGGGATGTGCATCTCGGCGCGGCCCTCGGTGTATTTCGTCTCGTAGTCGTAGAAGTCCGCGTCGAAGCGCAACTCGCCCACCGGGCTGGCCATCGGCGCGTCGTTGCCCAGAATCCCGACCTCCACCTCGCGGGGCTTGTGCGGGGTCATCGCCTCCAGAATCACGCGGCGGTCGAGGGAAAAGGCGAGGTCGAGGGCCGCCTGCAACTCCTGGGGACGGCTCACTTTGCTGATGCCCACGCTGGAGCCGAGGTTGGCGGGCTTCACGAAGAGGGGAAAGTCCAGCTCGGCGGCGCGGGCCTCGACCTCCTCCGGCCGGGTCTGCCACTCGCCCCGCAGGGCCAGGCGCCAGTCCACCTGCGGAATCCCCGCCGAGGCCAGCACCTGCTTGGTCATCACCTTGTCCATGCTGACGGCCGAGCCCAGCACGCCCGACCCCACAAAGGGAATCCCGGCCAGGGTCAGCAGGCCCTGAATGGTGCCGTCTTCCCCCATCGGGCCGTGCAGCAGCGGAAAGACGGCGTCGTAGCCTTCCGCACTCGCGGCGCGGTGCAGCACGAGGTCGCCGCCGGGAATGGCCTGCCCGGTTTCCAGGGCGCGGGCGGTGTCGGTCGGCGGCAGCCAGCGCCCCTGCGGGCTGATGACCACCGGGGTCACGTCGAACTGGTCGCGCGGCAGGGCGGCGAGCACGCTGCGGGCGCTCATCAGGCTGACTTCGTGTTCGCCGGATTGACCGCCCGCCAGCAGCAGGATGCGCTTCTTCATCGCGGGGCAGTATGGCACCCGCCGGGGGGGCTGACCCAAGGCCCCTTGAAACCTCTCACATGCCCCGCTCAGGCTGCGCTATGATTGGCGCCGTCTGACATCCCCAACGTTTTGGCCCGGTCACCCGACCGGACTGCGGCACCCTTAGACCTTATCCAGACCCTCTCCCCGCTCCCTTCAGGAGGCACCATGAAGAAAGTCGCTCTGCTCAGCTCGCTGCTCCTCGCCGCCGCTGCGGTCACCAGCACCGCGCAGGCCGCCGTCGCCCGCGACACGCTGGTCGTGCAGTGGGCCAACGACGTGCCCACGCTGGACCCCGCCGCCACCTACGACACCGCCTCGGGCGCGATCGTGGAGAACATCTACGAAACCCTGGTGACCTACAAGGGCGCGAGCATCCGCGACCTCGAACCCCTGCTGGCGACCAAGTGGGCGATCACCAACAGCGGCAAGACGTACACCTTCGACCTGCGCAAGAACGTCAAGTTCCACTCCGGCAACACCATGACCTGCGCGGACGCCGAGTACACCTTCGAGCGCAACCTCGTGACCAACGCCGCGGAATCGGGCAACTGGTTTTTCTCCGAGAGCCTGCTGGGGACCGGCGCCAACGCGAACGACGACAAGAGCATCACCTGGGCCAAGATTGACCGCGCCGTGGAGTGCAACCGCGCCGGACAGCTCGTCTTCACGCTGCCCAAGGTCGACCCCGCGTTCCTGTCCAAGCTCGCCTACGCGGGCCAGAGCGTCGTGGACCGCCAGCACGCCATCAAGGTGGGCGAGTGGAAGGGCACCGAGGCCGACTGGAAGAACTGGATCGGCAAGGACCTGCAGGGCAGCAACCTGAACAAGCAGCCCAGCGGCACGGGCGCGTACCGCCTGGTCCGCAAGGACGCCAACGCGATCCTCGCGCAGGCCTTCCCCGGCTACTGGGGCAAGAAGCCCGCGATCACCAACGTCGTGATTCAGAAGGTGCCCGAACTCGCCGCCCGCCAGCAGGCCTTCCTGCGCGGCGACGCCGACATCATCGAGACCGGCGGCCGCGCCAACATCGAAGAGCAGCTCAAGGGCAAGCCCGGCGTGGTCGTGGTGGACGGCCTCCCCAACACCAGCGCCACGGCGATTTTCATGAACGAGAAGATCGCTGACGCCAGCCGCCTGGGCAGCGGCAAGCTCGACGGGCGCGGCATCCCGGCGAACTTCTTCAGCGACGTGAACGTGCGCCGCGCCTTCGCGTATTCGTTCAACTACGCGCAGTACATCCGCGACGTGCAAAACGGCAAGGGCAAGCAGCGCACCATGCTGCTCCCCGACACCTTCCCCGGCTACGACGAGAAGGTCAAGACCTACAAGTACGACGCCAAGCAGGCCGAGGCGTACTTCAAGCGGGCCTGGGGCGGCAACGTCTGGAAGAACGGCTTTACCCTGAACGTGTCCTACCGCGCCGGGGCCGTGGCCAGCCAGACCGCCATGGAGATCCTGAAGAAGAACGTCGAAGCGCTGAACCCCAAGTTCCGCGTGAACATCCAGGCCAAGGAATGGTCGGCGATGCTCAACGACTCCAAGGCCGGCAAGGAGCCCATGATCATCATCGGCTGGGCACCTGACTACGCCGACGCCGACAACTTCATGTACACCTTCTACTCCAGCAACGGCTACTACTTCCCGCGCAACAACTGGAAGGACGCCAGCGTGGACAAGTGGCTGGAGCAGGCCCGCAGCACCACCAACGCTGCCACCCGCAACCGGCTGTACTCGCTCGTCGGGCAGCGGGCCTACGAGCAGGCCCCCTTCGTGCTGATCCCGGCGGGCGTGGGCATCATCGCCCACCGCGACAACCTCGTGGGCGTGAGCGCCCGCGCGTACAACCCCATGATCAGCTTCGACGACACGGGCACGTATTGGAAGGAACTCAGCAAGAAGTAAGGCAACGGACCCGGCAGGGACAGGGACGGCCGACATGGCCGTCCCTGTCCCCCTTTGTGTGGGGGCGCCCCGCGTGTATGGTGGAGTGCTGACGCTTTTTCCCGCCTCACCTGCTTTCATCACACCCCGTGCCCCAGGGGCGAGAATCAGCGCCGACTCCCGGACCACCGGAGACTCCCCTTTCCGAGGTTTTCATGCTCAATTTCATCGTCCGCCGCCTCATTCAGATTCCGCTGGTCATGCTGGCCCTGTCGGTGCTGATCGTGGCCCTCACGATGCTGCTCACGCCCGCTCAGCGGGCGGCGGGGTACATCCGTAGCGACCAGCAGGCCGCGCAGCTCGAGCGCATCATCCGCGACCGGGGGCTCGACCAGCCCTTCCCGGTGCAGTACGGCAAATGGCTGCAAAGCACGCTCTCGGGCGACCTGGGCTTTTCCAAGTCCAGTGGGCAGCCGGTGCTGGAGACCATCATCGAGCGGCTGCCCAACACCATCGAACTGACGCTGGTGACCGCCATTCCCATCATCCTGATCGGGGTGTGGCTGGGCACCCTCAGCGCCCTGAACAAGGACCGCTTTATCGATCAGGCGCTGCGGGTGTTCGCGGTGCTGGGCTACAGCCTGCCGACCTTCGTGCTGGGGATCGTGCTGCTGGCCGTCCTCTACGGTTACCTGGGCTGGCTGCCGGGGGCCGGGCAACTGGAGGTGATCAACCAGTTTGCCGTCGGAGACATCCGGCGCTACACCGGGATGCTGGGGGTCGACGCGCTGCTCAACGGGCGCTTCGACATCGCCCTCGACGTGTTCCGGCACCTGATCATGCCCGCGCTGACGCTGATCATCGTCTCGGGGGCGACCATCCTCAAGGTGATGCGCAACAACATGCTCGAGGCCCTGACCAGCGATTACGTGCGCACCGCCCGCGCCAAGGGCCTGCCCGAACGCACGGTCAACCTCAAGCACGCCCGGCGCAACGCGCTGCTCTCGATCATCACGCTGGGGGGCTTCCTGATTATCGGGCTGCTGAGCGGCTCGATCATCACGGAAACGATCTTCGCCTACCCCGGCATCGGGCAATGGGTGGTGCAGTCGGCGCTGCAACTCGACGTGCCCTCGGTGCTGGGCTTCGCCCTGCTCTCGGCGATTATCGTGGTGGTGGTCAGCACCCTGACCGACATCCTGTACGGGGTCGTCGATCCCCGCGTGAGGTTTGACTGATGACGACCGTTCCCGCTGCTCCCCCCGTGCCCGAAAAGCGCAGCACCGTGCGCGACTTTCTGTCCTCGCGGCCCATCCAGAAGCTGCGGCGCAACAAGCTCGCCATGCTGGGCCTGCTGGTCGCCACCCTCTTCTTGCTGGTGGGCTTTTTCGCACCCCTCATCGCCCGGCCCTCGGCAGGGTCCAACTGCGTGCGTGACCTGGGGGCCAGCAGCCCGCAGGAGATCGCCAATCCGCTGAGCGGCGTCTTCTGGAAGGCGCATTTTGCCGCGCCCGACAGTTGCTACTCCATCGAGCGCGAGAGCTTCTCCCCCACCCCCACCCCGCCCAGCGAGGAAGCCCGCTTCGGCACCAGCCAGGGCTACGACATCTTCTACGGCCTGATCTGGGGCACCCGCACGATGTTCAAGCTGTCCTTTATCATCGTGGGCATCACCTTGGTCGTGGGCGTCATCGTGGGGGCGATCAGCGGCTACTACGGGGGTTGGATCGACAACCTGATTCAGCGCTTTATCGACGTGCTGTTCGCGCTGCCGGGACTGGTGCTCACGATCATTTTGATCACCTTCCTCAAGGCCAGCAATCCCGGCATTGATCCGTCTCTGCCCATCATCCTGGCCTACACCGTGACCGGCTGGGCCAGCTACGCCCGGATCGTGCGCGGCGACGTGCTGCGGACCCGGCAACTGGAATACGTGGACGCCGCCCGCAGCCTCGGCGCCCGCGACTGGCGCCTGATCCGGCGGCACATCATCCCCAACAGCCTCGCCAGCGTGCTGACCCTGGCTGTGCTGGACCTGGGCACCATTCCCCTGTCTATCGCCGCGCTGTCCTTCCTGGGACTGGGCTTCCCGACCGGCTACGCCGAGTGGGGCCAGCTTGTGGACTTCGCCCGTGCGTGGCTGCAACCGCAGTACTGGTACGTGATGGTCTACCCGGCGGCCTTTATCATCCTGTTCAGCCTCGCGTTCAACCTCTTCGGCGACGCCCTGCGCGACGCCTACGACCCCAAGACGCGCTGAACCGCTGCGCCCCTGCCCGCCCCTGGCCCTCCCGCCGGGGGCGGCTTCACTTGGCCCGCGCCCGGAGGGTCAGGTCGCCGTCGGCCTCGTCCCGGGCGGCGCCGACGGGCACGAAGCCCAGCTTCTCCAGCACGCGGGCACTCGCGGGGTTGGTCCGGGCCGTCCGGGCGGTCACTCGCCGGACCTCGGGGCGGGCGAGCAGGGCCGTCATCAGGGCGCCGACGGCCTCAGTCGCGTAGCCCTGGCCCCAGGCGTCGGGATTCAGGCCATAGCCGATCTCCACGTCGCCCCATCGACCAGGGTGGCGCTCCAGCGTTCACGCTCGGGGTCGAAGGCCGCCAGCCGGGCGGGGAGCAGGGGCAGCAGGTCGCCGGGCCACGCCGGGGGGTAGGTCACGGTGAGGGGGCCGTCCGGGGTGGGCAGGGTCGCCGTGAAGGGAGCCTGCACGAGCCGTCCCGCGATGACCTCGCGGGGGAGGGGGGACGAGGCGGAGGCGGGGCGTGGTGGCGTACACGGCCGCAGGCTGGAGCGGGCCTGCCGCAGGCTGCGTCGGCCAGATGGCGGGTCAGGTCCGGCGGGTGCCTGCCGCCTGCACCCAGCCCGGCACCCGGCTCCACGCGGCGGCGTATCCCAGCCCGGCCAGCGCCCACAGCGCGGGCACCGCGAGGGGCTGCGCGAGCAGGGTGCACCCCAGCAGGAAGGGGACAGCGGGGGCTCCGCCCGATTGCAGGGCGGCGGTCAGCACGGCGCGGGCAGGCGGCTGGCCGGGATCGCGGGCCGCCGAGTGGGCCAGCCGCAGCACCAGCACGGCGAGTAGCGCCCCCAGCCCGGCCAGCACGGCGACCCACAGGGGGGGCAAGGGGGCGGGGTCACTCAGGGCGTACACCGCGCCCAGCGGCAGCCCCGGCAGCGCCAACACCCCGAACCCCGCCGCCTGCGCCCGACGCGCCGCCCGCACGAGGTCGGCGGGCTGGCCGCTGCCGACCTCGCGAACAAAAGCTTCAAACATCGGCAGGGGCAGCAGAAAGGGGCGTCAGGGTTTCGACGGTCGCGGGCACGCCCCCCACCTCCACCCGGTCCCCCGGCACGAGCTCGCGCCGCAGCCGCGCGAGGCTCAGGCCCCCCGCGTGGGCGCCAGCTTGCCCGACCACTTTCCCGTCGCGGGTGACCTCGGCCCGTTCGGGAAGGCCCTCGCCGCGCAGCCGTGCCAGGGCGTAGCGGGCCTGTCCCCGCGCCTCCAGCCGGGCCATGATCTCCTGCCCCACGTAGCAGCCCTTGCGGTAGCTGATGGCCGGGAGGGGACCGCCCACGTCCAGCCCGACTTCCGGAATCAGGGTGCCCGCGAAGCCGTCGGAATCCACGTCGGGAATCCCGGCGCGGAGGCGGGCGGCGTGCAGCTCGGGGAGGGCAACCTCAGCACCTGCCAAGGCTCCCAGCACCGCCTCCTCCTGCCGGGCGAGAAAGTGCAGGTCCACCCCTGCCGCCCCGGTGCGGTTCACGCGCCCGCCCAGGACGGTCGCCCCTGCCAGCCCAAACTCCTGCGCGTCGCCGCCCGCCGGGTCCCAGCCGGGAAGGTCGGCCTCGCGCCAGACATGGACGGTGCGGAGGTCGCCGGAGAGGTCCGTCAGGTCCACCTGATCGAAGATGATGTAGCGCCGCAGCCGCTCCGCCAGCGCCGGGGCCTGCCCCGCCCCGAGGTGCAGGTACACGTCGCCGGGACGCTTGTACACGCGGGCGAAGAACTCGATCTGCCCACGCACGTTCAGGAAGCAGGCGGCGACCAGGCCGGGGGTGGGCGCCCCCCGCAGGTCGTTCGTCATCTGCCCCTGCGCGAAGTCCACCCGGTCTGACCCGGTCAGGCGCAGGGCGCTGGAGGGAAGGCGGGTCCACATGGGGTCAGGTTACGGGAAAAGGGCGCGGCGATGTGGGGCGGGAGGCAGGGTTCAGGTGGCGCGGTCAGTCGCTCGCCACGGCCAGCTCGCGCCCGGCCCGCAGCGCCCGCTGGGCCTCGCGGGTGAGGTTCCAGCGGGTCAGGTCGGACACGCCCTCGCGGACGATCGCCTCGGCGTGGGGCAGGGCGGCGCGGCGCGACTGCAGGTTGCGGCTCACGATGGCGGTGAGGTCGTCGAGGTTGTAGAGGTGCGCTCCCGCCACGCCCCCGATCTCGGGGTCGAGGATGCGCGGCACGCTGATGTCGATCAGGAACATGGGCCGCTCCGGGCGCCCCTCCAGCGCCGCCGCCACCCCTTCCGGGTGCAGGACGTAGTGGGGCGCGGCGCTCGACGCGATCACCACGTCGGCCAGGGGCAGGGCCTCGTGCAGCAGCTCGGCGGCGCAGGCGCGGCCCCCCACCCGCTCGGCGAGCGCCCGCGCCCGCTCGGCGGTGCGGTTGACCACGATCACGTCCTCCACGCCCGCCGCCCGCAGGTGGGTCAGGGTCAGCTCGGCGGTTTCGCCCGCCCCCAGGATGAGAGCGGTCCGGCCCGCGAGGCCCCCCAGCGCGGCCTGCGCGAGTTCGACGGCCGCGCTCGACACGCTGACCACCCGGTCGGCGAGGCCCGTCTCGGTGCGGACCCGCTTGCCCGCCGCGAGTGCCCCCTGCGCGACCTTGTTCAGGACCGTGCCCGCCAGCCCGAGGTCGCGCGAGGCCTGCCACGCCCGCTTGACCTGCCCCTGAATCTGCGTTTCCCCGATCACGAGGCTGTCGAGGCCCGCCGCCACCCGGTAGAGGTGCGTGGCGGCCGCCTCGCCCCGGTAGACGTACAGGTGCTCGCCCAGGTCGCCGCCCCAGGCGTCCCCGAAGACGGTGCGGGGGTCGCCCATCAGCCCCGCGAGGTAGACCTCAGTGCGGTTGCAGGTCGCGAGCAGCATGACCTCGCGGGCAAAGTGCGAGAGGTGCGAGAGCACGGCGGCCTCGTCCCCGGCGCGGACGGCCGCCCGCTCGCGAACCTCGACCGGGGCGGTCTGGTGGTTCAGGCCCACGACCACGAAGTCGAGCGCAGCGGGGGCGGGCACGTGCGCCCGGGCGAGCAGGGCGCGGCCAGTCGGGCAGGCCAGCGTCATGCGCCCACCCCGGCGGGCAAGAGGCCCACGGCCGCGCGGATGTCGGCCCGCAGCGCGGCGAGGGCCGCCTCGCGCTCGGTTCCCGGCAGGGTCAGCGCGGCCTCGCGGCGCTCGGCCCAGGCGTCCACCTGCTCGGGCGCCGGGAGCAGTCCGGCAATGCGCTCGGCGAGGGCCTGCGCGAGCAGCGGCAGTTCGCGCCCGGTCGTGAGGGCCACCTCCACCCCCCCCCGGCGCGTCACGGCGGGAAAACGCAGGGTGCCCTGCGCGGCGTCCCCGGCGTGGTTGACCAGGGCGCCCACCGCGCGGGCTTCGGCAGCCACGGCGGCGTTGACCTCAGGGCTGTCCGTCGCGGCCACGGCCACCCGCGCCCCCGCCACGTCACCGGGGCGGTAGGGGCGGGGGTCATGCCCCACGGGAAGCACGGCGAGGTCGGGATGCAGCTCGGGCGCCACCACCCGCACCCGCAGTCCGGCACCCAGCAGGGTGCGGGCACGGCGCAGTGCCACCGGACCACCCCCCACCACCACCGCAGCCTCGCCGCTCAGATTCAGGAAGGCGGCCAGCGTCACGCGGAGCAGCATAGCGCGGCGCGGCCGGGGCGGGCGTCCCCGACCGAACGGTCAGAAACCTCGCCGGGGACGAAGTTTTTGGGCGGCGGGTTCCCGTCTACAGGCCTGCTTTGCCCCGCATGGCCTGTGGTCCGACGGGGTCCGCAAAGAGGGTCAGAAAGGCCGCGACGACCCCTGGGTCAAACTGCTGCCCGGCCTCGGCCCGGAGGAGCGCCAGGGCACCGGGCACGCTCAGGGGCGCCCGGTAGGGCCGCTGGTGTGTCAGGGCGTCGAACACGTCGATCACCGAGAAGAGTCGGGCCAGGCGGGGAATGGCCTCGCCCGCCAGTCCGTCCGGGTAACCGGTGCCGTCCCAGCGTTCGTGGTGCGAGCGCACGACCTCCAGCACCTCGCGCGGCATGGTGGGGATGCGCCGCACCAGGGCCTCGCCGGTCAGGACGTGGTGCTGCATCTGGGTGCGCTCCTCCGGGGTCAGCGGCCCCGGCTTGAGCAGGATGTCGTCGGAGACGCTGAGCTTGCCGATGTCGTGCAGGTAGGCTCCCTGCCGCAGGTGGTCCTGCGCCGCCTCATCCAGCCCCAGCGCCCGGCCCAGCCGCCCGGCCAGCGCGACGGTGCGCCCGGTGTGGCCCTGGGTCTCGTAGTCGCGGGCTTCGAGCGCCAGCCCCAGCGCGAGCAGCGCTCCCTCGCGGGTGGCGGCGGCGCGGGCCGTCTCGTAGGTGCGCTGGAGGGTCACCGTGCCCGCGTTGGCGAAGGTGACGAGCAGTTCCTCGTCGCGGGGGCTGAAGGGCGGGTCCTCGCGGCCCACCGTGAGCACGCCCAGCAGCCGACCCGAGGGAGAACGCAGCGGCGCGAACAGCGAATGCACTGGCGGCACGCCCGGCGCCCGCACCACCCAGGGCGGGGCCTCTCCCCGCCGCAGGTGCAGCAGCGGCGCCTCCGAGAGCGCCGCCCGCCACGAGGCCCCCTGCCCCCGCGCCAGCGTGAGGCCCAGGTCCCCCGCGTGGGCGCCCGCCTCGGCGGTCACGCGCAGCACGTCGGGGTCAGGCAGGTAGCGCAAGAAGGCCGACGACCGGGTATCCAGCAGCGCCACGCTCTGACGGGTCAGGGTGGCTTCCACCTCGGCGCCCGACGCCGCCGCCAGCAGCGAACGGCTGAGGTCCAGCATCACCCTCAGCGCCGCCCGGTCGTCCACACTCACGCTCCCCCCCAGGGAGGCCGGGTCAGCGCGGCGCGGCACATGGGCGTAGGGTGACACATGCCCGGGCCCGCTGCCGCCCCCTGTTCGGGGAGTCTGGACCGGGTCCAAGGGGTCCGGACAGCGGGGAAGCTACCGTGCCCCCAGGACCGCGCCCTCCGCCGCGTCCGCCAGCGCCTCCAGCGACGCCTCCCGCGCCACCGTCACGCGGGTGAATCCGGCCTCCCGCGCCGCGTCCGCCGTCTGCGGCCCCATCGCCACCACCCGGAACGCGGTCCCCGCCAGCGCCGCGAGGTGCCGCGCCGCGCTGCCCGAGGCCAGGGTGACCACATCGGCCCCGCGCAGCCGCGCCAGCGCTTCCGCCCCCGGCTGGGCGGGTTCGGTGCGGTACAGCTCGGCGCGGTCGTAGCGCACGCCCCGCGCCTCCAACGCCCGCTGCAGTTCGGCCTCCGCGAGCTGGGAGGTCAGGTGCAGGGCGAGCTCGCTGGGTTGGGTGGGCAACTCGGCCCCCAGGTGCCGCGCTCCCGGCTTGCCCGGCACGAAGTCGGCGGGTCGGCCCCGTTCCGCCAGCGAGCGGGCCGTGCTGGGGCCGACCGCCGCCAGCCGTACTCCGGCGAGATGATCGGCCCCCAACTCCAGCCGTTCCAGGTGCTCGAACAGGGCCGACACGGCCTGGTTGCTGGTCAGGAGCAGCCAGCCCACCCCCGACAGGTCGCGCAGCCGGGCGTGCAGGGCGGCCTCGTCCCCGGTGGGCGCGAAATGGATCAGGGGCACCTCCAGCACGTCGGCCCCTCGCGCCCGCAATACGTCCGAGAGGCTGCTGGCCCCCTCCCGCGTGCGGGTAACGGCCACCGTGCGCCCGGCGAGGGGACGGCCCGGGGTGGTCATTGCGCCTCTTCCAACGCCTGCAAGGTCCGGAACAGCTCGGAATCCTCGAACCAGCGCAGCGACTCGCGCAGCCGCACGACCTCGCCCACCACGGTGACGGCGGGAGCCTCCAGCCCGGCCTCGCGCACGGCCCCGGCGATGGTGGCCAGCGTACCCGTCGCCACCCGCTGCCGCCCGGTCGTGCCCCACTGCACGGTGGCGGCGGGGGTGCCGGGGTCGCGCCCGGCGGCGATCAGGTCGGCGCTGATCTGATCCAGATTCCGCACGCCCATCAGCAGCACCAGCGTGTCCACCCCGGAGAGGCGCTCGTAGTGGGCGCCGCCCTCCTTCGTGTTGCCGGTCAGGACGGCAAAGCTGCGGGCCAGCTCGCGGTGGGTCACCGGAATCCCGGCGTAGGCGGGGGCGGCGATGGCGCTGGTCACGCCGGGAATCACCTCAAAGGGCACCCCGGCGGCTGCGCACGCCTCGGCCTCCTCGCCGCCGCGCCCGAAGACGAATACGTCGCCGCCCTTGAGCCGGGCGACCCGTTTTCCCCCACCTTCCTGCGCCTTTTGCACGATCAAGGCGTTGATCTGCTCCTGCGAGATGTACTCGGAAAAGCCCTTCTTGCCCACGTAGATCGTCTCGGCGTCCGGGCAGTGGCGCAGCAGCTCAGGATTGGCGAGGTAGTCGAACAGCACCACGTCGGCCCACCGCAGGGCTTCTGCCCCCCGCAGCGTGAGCAGCCCCGGATCGCCCGGCCCGGCCCCGATCAGCGAGACGAAGGCGCGGGAGGAAGTCGGGGCGGCAGAAGCGTCGGTCATGGCGCACAGGCTAGCGGGCCGGGGGCGGGACAGATGGGGTGAGGGGTCAGGCGTGGTCGGCTGTCCCCTTGTCCAGCCCCACGGGCGCGTCAGGCAGCGCCTCGGACGCCGGGACCGTGTACGAGTGGGCGAGGTGGGTCATCTCCAGCGACTCGTGGCCCCGGTTCACGATGCGGCCCCCTGCGTAGGCCGCCACGCTCAGCAGCGTGAGTTCCCAGTTGCGCCGCTGCCCGGCGTGTGCCCCGAAGATGTAGGCGAGGCGGTCAAACTGCGAATTGGTCCGCAGCAGCGATTCGATCTGGAGGATGACGTGCCCGCGCTCCTCCTGGGGGTAGACGCGGAAATCGGAGGTGCCCGCGTCGGGGTGCAGGCGCAGGGTGCGGACGCGGAAGCCCAAGGGGTCCACATGTTCCACGACCACCCGGCCCCGCCGGACCAGCATCATCTGAATTTGGAGGCGGGTCCCCACCTCGACGGGCGGGATGGGGCCGTCCATCCCCCGGAAGTAAGCCAGCCACTTGGGGGCGTGGTCGGGCAGATGCTCTCGCCAGTGCCGGGCGATGTCCTCCGGGTCACGGGTCGCGCCCTCCAGTTCCACCCAGTAGCGGCGGCGGGTCAGCGGTCCCACGCCGTCCTCGGGTCCCGAGGGGCGCAGGGGATCGGGCGGCCCCTTGAGGGCGTAGGCGGCAGCGGCGAGGGCAGGCAGGGCGAGCAGGCGGGTCAGTCGGGACATGGGGATAACCTCCGGGGGCAGCCTCCGGCCAGGGCCGGGGAACGCGGGCAGGGTAGCCGCTGCGCCGCCGCCGGGGGCACGGCCGGGGTTCATGCAGCCGAAAGGGAGGCAGGATGGGGGGATGAAGTCAGACCCCCTCCCCCGCCTGGCCCGTGCGGAAGCCGCCGCGCACGCCCGCTCCGGCGAGTTCGGCGCGGTCGCCCATTTCGGTCCGCTGGTGGCCGTCCACGCTGGACTGAATCTTCCGGTGAATGCGGCGTGGCACGACGGTACAGATGGGCTGACAGAGGCTGAGCTGGACGGCTTCGAGGCCTTCAGCGCTGAGCATGGGCAACCCACTACCCTGCATGTCCTCTCGCACGCCGCGCCCGCGCTGCTCCCGGCCATGCGTGAGCGGGGGTATGAGCTGGCCTACGTGCTGCACGCTTACACGCACGACCTGAACGCCCTGCCACCCGCTCCCACCCTGACCGTCCGCGAGGAACCGGACGCCAACCTGTGGGCCGACCTCTCCGCACGCGGTTTCGGGCCGGGCGCGGAGGCGATCATGCGCCTCGTGGCCCACGCGCCCGGCACCGTCCGGCTGGTGGCCGAGGTGGACGAGCAGCCCGCCGGAAGCGCCGCGCTGAGCGTGACACAGGGGGTGGCCGCATTTTACGGCACGTCCACCCGGCCGGAGTTCCGGGGCCGGGGCGTGCAGGCCACCCTCCTCGCCGCTCGCCTACACCGCGCCGCCGCAGCGGGGGCCGACCTCGCCAGCGTGTTCGTGACGCCGGGGTCGGGCAGCGAGCGCAATGTGCGGCGGGTGGGGTTCCAGGTGGCGGGCGTGCGGCTGACGTTTACGCGGGCGGGGTAAGCCCGTTCGCCACCCGCACCGCGTCGCGCACCGCCGCGCACACGGCCTTCTGCACCAGCGCAACGAGCAGCAGGGGGTCGGCGGGGGGCCGGGTCCCCGCGCTCAGCACGAAGGCGCTGTCCCCGTCCCAGGGGGTATGGCTGGGGTGAATGACCCGCCCCAGCGCCGTTTGCGCGGCGTCCGCGAGGCGGCGGGCTTCGGGCTTGGTGAGCAGGTGCTCGGTGGCGACCGCGACCAGGGTGGTGCTCTCCACGTCGCCGGGCGTGAAGGCCGCCGCGCCCGGCCCCACCCCCGGCCCGGCCAGCACCCCGCCCCGCTCGTCCAGCACGTCCCCGATGGGATTGACAACCGCGAGCGCCCCGACCGCGACCCCGTGCCGCTCCAGATACACGCTGCCCAGCCCGCCCGGCACCGCCCCGATCCCGAGGTACTTGCCCGCCGTCGTGCCCGTCCCCGCGCCGACGCGCCCACGCTCGACCGGGGCTGCCGACGCCGCCCGCGCCGCGAGTTCGCCCTCGCGGTCGCCGGGCCTGGCTCTCGGGTCCCCCACCCCGAGGTCGTACACCACCGCCGCTGGAACGAGGGGCACCCGCGCCCACGGGGTCTCGTGGCCCAGCCCGCGTTCCTCCAGCACCCGCACCACCCCGGACGCCGCCGTGAGGCCGAAGGCGCTGCCGCCCGTCAGCAGCAGGGCGTGGACGCGCTCCACCTTCTTCTCCGGCGAGAGCAGCACCCCCTCCCGCGTGCCGGGGCTGGGACCCAGAAAGGACGCCGAGGCCACCGCGCCCGCGTCCGGGCAGAGGATCACCGTGCAGCCGGTCAGGCCCACGGGGTCGGTCCAGTGGCCCACGCGGAAGCCGGGGATGGCGGTCAGGGTCGTGTTGGGGGCAGTCACGTCCGCATTGCACCACGCGGGACGGGCAGGCAGCGGAGTACGGTGGAGCATGGCTGAAGAACTGACCTTCCGCTCGGGGGGCCGCGCCCTCTCTGCCGCCCTCGCCCGGCCCGCCGCGCCGCGTGGGGACGCACCGGGGGTTCTCGTGCTGCACGAGGTCTTCGGGCTCAACGACGACATCCGGCGCGTGGCGGACCGGTTCGCGCGGGCGGGGTACGTGGCGCTGGCGGTGGACCTCTTCTCGGCGGGGAACCGGGCGGTGTGCATGACGCGCCTGCTGGGGGGCCTCTTCCTGAACCCGCTGGAGCATCAGGGCGTGCGTGACCTCCGGCAGGCGCTGACGGTGCTGGGCGAACTGCCGGGTGTGGACGCCTCGCGGCTGGGGGCCATCGGGTTTTGTATGGGCGACAGCCTCGCCGTGGCGCTGGCCTGCACCGACAGCCGCCTGAAGGCCATCGCCCCCTACTACGGCTTCAACCCCCGCCCGCTGGAGGCGGTGCGCCGGAGTTGTCCGGTCGTGGGCAGCTACCCGGAGCGCGACGCCACCGCCGGGCCGGGCCGGGCGCTGCGGGCGGAACTGGACGCGGCGGGCATCCCCAACGACATCAAGGTCTACCCCGGCACCCAGCACTCCTTTGCCAACCGTGGCCCGGCCTTCGACGCGGTGGCGAGCGAGGACGCCTGGAACCGGGTGATGGCCTTTTTCGACGAGCACGTGGTCGGACCTGCCTGAATGGGCAAGACCCCGCACCGGGCGGGGTCTCTCCGGGTGCGCCGGGGCTCAGGGCGTCTTCAGCGCATATCCGATGCCGCGCACGGTGCGGATAATCCCGTACCCGTCGAGGTCGCGCAGCTTGGCCCGCATGTTCGCCATGTGGACGTCCACCACGTTGGAGTTGCTGGGCAGTTCGCCGTTCCAGACCTCGCGCTCGATTTCCTGGCGCGAGTAAACACGCCCCGGCTGCCGGGCCAGGAAGGTCAGCAGGTCGAACTCCTTGGGCGAGAGGCGGACCTCGTGGCCGTTGTAGTGGCACAGCCGCTTCTGGGGGTGGATTTCCAGCGCCCCGATGGAGATCACCTCGCCGTGCTGCTGGTGCCGGAGCTGCACCTTGACGCGGGCGACGAGTTCCTCCGGGTGAAAGGGCTTGGTCATGTAGTCGTCCGCGCCCGCTTCGAGCAGGTTCACCTTGCGGTCGACCGCGTCCATCGCCGTCAGGATGATGATGGGCACGCTGCTGGTCTTGCGCAGGCGCCGGGCGATTTCCGCCCCGTCGAAGTCGGGCAGGCCGAGGTCGAGGATGACGAGTTCGGGGCTGTTTTCGCGGGCGCTCGTCAGGCCGGTCACCCCATCGGGGGCGGTCAGCACCTTGTACCCGGCCTGTTCGAGTTCGTACTGCACGACGCGGGTGATGTCGGGATTGTCTTCGATGAGCAGGATGCGTTGTTCCATGGTGGGTGCCCCTTGTCTCCGGCCCCAGGGGCCACGGCTTTCGGTCGGGAAGGAAAGGGAGTGGCGAGGCGAGCCCACCGGACGCCCCGGTGGGGCCGCCTGCCGATTAACGGTCATCGTAGGGGCGGGCGCCGGGGGGAGGGGACCGGGGCGGTTTACGGTCCCTTAACGCCGGGTCAGGTTCCGGGAAACCGCCTGTGAGCGGCGCCGCCGCTCGTGCCCTCTCCGCCGCTCTCTATCCCTCGCCCGGCACCCGCACCGAGTCCACCTGCACCCCGTGGCGCAACAGCACGGTCTTGAGGCGCTGCATCGCCGCAACCGCCCTCGTGCGCTCGCCCGGTGCGAAGATCAGGGTCAGGCGGGCCTCCTGGCCGGGCCGGGGCTCCTGCGCCTGCACCGCGAGCGGCCGGGCGAAGGCGGCGTCGCGCGTCACGTCGCGCAGGATGCGGGCGAAGGTCAGCTCGTCCACCCCGCCCAGCGTGAAGGCGATGCCCTGCACCCGGCCGTCTTGCGCTGAGCCGTCCTGCCCTGAGTCGGGAGCGGGGATCGGGGACTCGGTCATGCCCGCCAGGGTAGCCCTCCCCCCGCCCAGCGACGGGGCAGGCGGCACAATGCCTGGGCCAGCCGGGAAGCGCCCCACCTACAATGCCCGCATGACCTGGCAAGGCGACCCCTCTTCCGTACGGCTCAACGGCGCCGACCTGTATTTCGAGGTGACGGGACCGGAGGACAGCGACCTCCCGCCCCTCGTCTTTCTCCATGGCGGTCCCGGCTACAACAGCTATTCCTTTCAGGACCTCTTCGGGGAGCGGCTGGAGGAGCGGCGGGTGGTGTACCTCGACCAGCGCGGCTCCGGGCGCAGCGGGGCGCTGGAGGACACCGAGCAGGGCGCCGACACCCTCGACCTCGATACCCTGGTGGCCGACGTGGAGGCGCTGCGCGAGCACCTCGGCTTCGAGCAGATCGTGCCGCTGGGACACGGGTTCGGGGCGCTGCCCGCGCTGGAATATGCCCGGCGCTTTCCGGTGCGGACCGCCCGCGTGGTGGTCGTCAATCCCTGGGTGCATTTCCCCGAACTCGCCCTGACCCTGCTCGCGGAGGCCTCGGCCCGCCGGGGCCAGCCTCTCGACGACCCTGCCCCTGCCCTGCGTGCCCGCACCCCGGAAGGCGAGTATCCGCCCGTGGGCGCGGCCCGCATCGAGGCGGCCTTCTCGCTCGTCAACGCCCGTGACCTGCTCAACGCGCTGCACTTCCGCGACGCCCCCAGCCGGATGCGGCTGGAATTCATCGACGCGGAGGGCCAGCTGGCCGGGGGCGGCGAGGTGCAGCAGGCGCTCGTCAACCAGGGCCTGTGGGAGTTCGAGTATCCCCCCTTCCTCCAGGAACTCCGCCGCCCGGTCTTCGTGATTGCGGGAGTCCACGACCGCACGAGTTACCCCGAGCAGGTCGAGTGGCTGGCCGACCTCGCCGGGGCCGACGTGACCGTCCTCGACGCCGGGCACTACCCCTGGCTCGACGACGAGGACGCCTTCGCGGAGGCGCTGGAGGAGGCGCTGTCCCGGTGAAGACCGCCCCATCCGGGCGCGAGGCACCAGGCGTGTCGTCCCACCCGGAGAAACAGCAGAGGGCGGGGATAAAGCCTCTTCTCCTGGCTGCCCTTCTCGGACTCGCGTCGGGAGTCATCTCCTCACCGAATCACATCGCCTTTGCCGGAAACCTGTGCGAACCGTCCTTCCAGATCGGGGGCCAGATCGAAGGGAAGTGCCTCAACCTCGTGACCGGCTGGGGATGGCCCACCGCGTTCATCACGGACAGCGCTGCCGTTTCAGTGGTTGGACGTGTCGGCCCCGACGATTCCTTCAGTCTGGGAAACTTGCTGGTCAACATCCTCTTTTATTACGGCGTGCTCAGCCTGACGCTTGGCAGAGGCAAGCAGATCGGCAGCCGGTAGACCTGGCCTTACGCCTCCTCCCCGCCCGCTCACAGCAAACCCGCTAGACTGGCGGCACCCTTATGAAAGCCGTGATTCTGGCCGCCGGGCGCGGTCGCCGTCTGCTGCCCCTGAGTGCGGGGCGGCCCAAGCCTGCGCTGCCCATCGCGGGGGTGTCCCTGCTGGCCCGTGGGGTGCGGGCGCTGCGGGCAGCGGGGGTCGGCGAGATCGCGGTGGTGACCAGCCCCGCCCACGAGGCCGAGCTGCGCGAGGCGGCCTGCCAGGAAGGCCCCCTGACCTATCTGCACCAGCACGAGCCGCGCGGCACCGGGCACGCGGCGCTGACCGCCCGCGACTTTTTCGGGGGCGAGGCGGGCGTGGTGTATCTGGGCGACAACCTGTTCACGGACCCGCTTGGCCCACTGCTCGCCGCGCTCGCCGGGGCCGACGCGGTGCTGGCCGTCAAGCAGGTGCCCGACCCCCGCGCCTACGGGGTGGCGACGGTGCGGGAAGGCTGGCTGACCGGCCTGCACGAGAAACCCGCCGAGCCCCTGAGCGACCTCGCCGCCTGCGGGGTCTTCGCCTTTCAGCCCCACGTGCTGGACGAGGTCGCCCGGCTGGAGGCCAGCGAGCGCGGCGAAATCGAATTCCCGCAGGCCCTCGCGCGGGTAGTGGCGGGGGGCGGGCGGGTGCGGGCCGTGCCGCTGGGCGGCTACTGGGCCGACGCGGGCACGCCCCATGACCTGCTGACGGCGGGAGCGCATGTCCTCGCGGGCCTCTCGCCGCGTGTGGACGGCGAGGTCGAGGGCAGCACCCTGTCGGGCACGGTGGTGGTGGAGGCAGGCGCCGGGGTCCACGGCTCGCACGTCACCGGGCCGGTGTGGATCGGCTCCGGCGCGAGCGTGCGCGGCTGCGTGCTGGGGCCAAACGTCAGCGTGGGATCGGGGGCGGTGCTGGAGGGCGCGACCCTGCGCGACTCCCTGATCGACGAGGGGGCGCGGGTGCTGCACCCCTCACGGCCCCTCTCGCACGCGGTGATCGGCCGCCGGGCCACCGTGACCGCGCCGACTGGCGACGGGGTGCAACTCACGCTGGGGGACCACAGCGTGCTGCGGGTGTAGGCCTCACCCCCCGTCCCCGATCTCCGGGGTCAGCAACATCGTCACGCTCCAGGTGGGGACTTCACCGGAGTCCTGGGCGTGGGAATACTCCTCCAGCAACTCCCACAGCCGCCGCTGCAACTCTCCGGCGCGGGCGGTGGTCAGCCGGAGGTCTGCCCCACTGGCGAGCAAGGGTTCGGGCGGCAGCGGGTGACCCCCACCCCCATCGTGCCCGAAGATATGCAGCAGTTCGCCCGACTCCGAGCAGTCCAGGGTCATGCTCCAGCGCTCGCCCAGCACGTCCATCCGCCCCGCGAGTTGGTCGAGGTGTCCCCGCAAGCGGCGCTCGAAGCCGCCGCCCAGCAGCTCGCGCAGGCCAGCGGCGGGCGTGACCTCGAAGGGGATCTGCCAGGGCAGCGGCAAGCAGTAGAGCCGCACCGGACGGCCAGATCGCGTCCGCTGTCCCACCTCCACGACCACCCCGGCGGCCCGCAGGCGCTCCAGCCGGGCATGGGTGGTCGAGAGCGGCGTGCCTGCCCTCCGGGCGAGGTCGGCGGCCCCCACGCCCCCCTCCCCCGCCCTGGCGAGCGCCGAAAGCAGAGGGTCGAGCGCCGGGTCGAGCAGTAGGGCCGCCTGCCGGGCGGTGGCGGTTCGGGCCGGGAACATGGGCCTCAGCGTAACCGTCCCCAACTCCCACCCGGCCCTGTCGCCGGGAGTTGGGCCGGGGCCAGGCTGGAGGCATGACGCACCGACCCGACCGACTCTGGACCCGTGACTTTATCCTGTGGTGGCTGGGCGCGGCGGGATCGGCGCTGGGGCAGGCGCTCGCGGGCATCGCCCTGAGCTTCCTGGTGTTGAAAGTGAGCGGGTCGAGCGGGCAGATGGGCGTGAACCTCGCGCTGACGCTGGCGCCGATGCTGCTCTCGCCACTGGCGGGGGCGCTGGCCGACCGCCTGCCGCTGCGCCTCCCGCTGATGCTGGGCAACGTGGGGCGCGGGTTGATTCAGCTCGCGGTGGGCTGGGCGGCCCTTCAGGGCACCGTGACCGTGGAGGCGCTGCACCTCGCCGCGCTGCTGACGGGGCTGATCACCGCCTTTTACCAACCGGCCAGCCTGGGCGTGCTGCCCCGACTGGTGCCCGCCGCGCACCTGCCCCGCGCCACCGGGCTGATGCAGGGCACGAATCAGACGCTGGCACTGATCGGGCTGATCGGCGGTGGGGCGCTGGTCTCGCACTTCGGCAGTGCCCCGGCGCTGCTGCTGGACGGGGCGGCCTTCTTGCTGTTCGCGGCGCTGCTCGCCTTCGTGCGCTTTCCCGCGCGTCCAGAGCGGGCAGAGCGCACATCGGTCGGGGCCGACCTGCGGGCGGGACTGCGCTACGTGCGGAGCCAGCCCCTGCTGACGCTGCTGCCGCTGATCGTGCTCGTCGTGAACGCCTCGCTCGCCCCGCTGGAGATGCTGCTGCCCGCGCGAATGCTCGCGCTGGGGGCGGGGGCACAGGGCTTCGGGCTCTTTTTCGGGGCGCTGACGGGCGGGATGGCTGCCGGGAGCCTGTTTCTCGCCGCGCTGGGGCCACGGGTGAACCCCGCGCTCCTGAGCGTCCTGGGCTTCGCGGGACTCGGGGCGGGGTTCCTGGCGCTCTCGCTGACGGGAACGGCGGGGCAGATGTACACCGTGGCGGTGCTGACGGGCCTGGCCCTCGCCGCCACGAATGTCGGGATCAGCCTGACTTTTCAGACGCGGGTGCAGCCCGAGTTCTACGGACGGGTCGGCAGCCTGCTGAGCATGGCGGGCGTGGCCGGGATGCCACTGACATTGCTGGCCCTGGCGCCCGTGGCCGACCGGGTGCCCGTCGCGGCTCTGTTCGCGGGGGTCGGGGCCGTCTGCGCCCTGGGGGCACTGGTCTGGGCCGGGGCGCTGCGGCGCTCGCCCGCTCTCCCCGCACCGTCCGCGCCGTCGTACCCTGGGGCATGACCCGCCCTCCTGCCCAGCCGACCGGTCCCGTTTCGCCTGAGCCCCAGGGCGAGGTCGTCATCAGCGGGGTGGACACCGGCCCCGCCGACGCCGAGCGCGGCAACCTCACTCCCACCGAGGACCACGCCCGCTTCCAGCCCCCCGAGGAGCGCGAGCCCGAAGACGAGGACGGCTGACCCTCACCCTCAAGGCCCAACCTGCGCCCGCCGTGCGAGCCACTAAGCTCAGGGCCGGCAACGCCAGGGCCGGGGTGGGGGCAGGATGGACGGCGACCCTCCCCTGAGCCCCGGCGACCGCGAGGAACTGCTGGGGCCGCCGGGCTGAACCGGGTCCAAGCGTGACTGGGCGTGACCAAAAGCCCCACGTCCCTGTAAGCTGGACACGTGCTCTCCCTTCAGAAAGCGGCCAGCATCCTGGGGGCCTTCAGCGCCGAGCAGCCCGAGTGGGGGGTGCGGGCACTCGCGGCGCACCTCGGCGTGCCTCGGGCCACGGCCCACGCCTACCTCGCCGGGCTGACCGGGGCGGGCTTTCTGCGCCGCACCCCGGCGGGGCGATACCGGCTGTCGTGGCACATCGCGGAGATGGGCGCCCACCTCACCTCGGCGCTGCCCTGGTTTCCGGATGCCCGCGCCCTGATCACCCGGCTGGCGCTGGAGGTGCGGGCGGTGGCCTTCCTGTGCATCCTGGAGGGCGAGGAGGTCGTGTGCGCGATCCGCGAGCGTCACCCCGACGCCGACATCGACCTGCCGCTCGACATCTACCTCCCGGCGACCGCCACCGCGAGCGGCAAGATCCTGTACGCCTACGGCGACGTGCAGCCGCGCGAGTTCGCCGCCTGTACCGTGAACAGCATCACCACCCCCGACGAGTGGCGCACCGAACTCGGCCGGGTGCGGCGCCGGGGCTACGCCTATTCCATCGAGGAATGGATTCCGGGGCAATGCACCCTGGGCGTGCCCTACCAACACGGCGGGCAGGTGGTCGCCGCCATCGGCGTGCAGATGAGCGCCCAGCGTTACCTGCGCGAGGAGCGGGCCATCCGCGAGCGCGTGCTGGGCATCGTGCGCGAGGCCGAGGGGCTGCACTAGAGGGGTTGGGTCAACCGTCTCCCCCGCGCAGGGCCATCAGGTCGAGTTCCCAGGCGAGTTGCTCCAGCGCGGCCGGACTGACGCCGGGCAGCATCCCCGCGAGGGCGGCGGCTTCCTCCAGCGTCCCGGCCCACAGGTCGGGACCGGCGGGAAGGACGCGCACCCGCACCCGCCCGTCGGTCAGAAGGTCCACCCGCAGGCCGCGCCCGGCTTCGTCGCCGGGAATATTCAGCAGGGGCCGCCGCACCTCGCCCGTCATGGGGAGAGCTTAGCCCAGTCCTCCCGTCCCAGCGCGTACCACACGGTCGGCACCCGCTCGCCCCGGTACTCGTCCGGTCCGCCCTCACCCACCTCGCGGAAGCCCAGCCGCCGCATCAGGGCGTGCGAGGGCAGGTTGGGGCGGTGGACCTCGGCGGTCACGGTGTGCAGGCCGAGGTCATCAAAAGCGTGCGCGAGCAGGAGCCGTCCGGCCCGCGTGCCCACGCCCCGGCCCCACAGCGCCCGCTCTCCGAGGGCGATGCCGAACTCTCCCGACACGACGCTCAGGCCTGCGAGGTCCACGTAGCCGACGAGCCGTCCACCGTACTCCACCCCCAGCCGCCGGAAGTCTGGGGCCGTTCCCGCGATGATGCCCTGCCAGTGCCGCCGCACCACCCTCCCAGCCAGCCCGACGGTCCAGCCCGCCGCCCGGCAGAACTCGGGGTCAGCGGCCCAGCGCACGGCGGCTTCCTCGTCGCCGGGACGCAGGGAGCGCAGGGTGACGGTCAGTTCTTGTCCCCGAAGCTCCAGATTTCGAGGTCGTCCACCGACTCGCTGACCTTTTTCAGGCTGGCGAGGTCCTCACGGCTGGCCTGCTGGACCGTCCCGGCTCCGGTCGGTCGGCCCACCGCGCCCGCCATCACCTCGGCGGGGACGGCCGCCAGCATGGAGGCGAGCTGTTTGGGCGTGGCGTCCAGCAGCGCGTCGGAGAGCACCTCGTCAGGCACGTCGGCGGAGATGCGGGCGCGGGCGGCGGCGACGGCGGCGGGGTCCACCTCGGGGCGCTCGGCCACGTCCTCGTCGAGGCCCGCCGTGCCGGGAGGCCGGGGCGCCGCCGAGGAGCGGGAGCGCCGGGCCAGCAGCAGGGCGGCCACGGCGACGGCCACGAGCAGGAGCAGCAGAAACGTCATGTCCCCACCCTAGCGGGCAGACCCCGGTCCGCGCTTCCCCTGACCGGAGGGGAACGGCGCGGCGCCGGGGCCACCAAGGCTTCATGCTGCGGGGGCAAAACGCAGATCAACCATGCAGATCAGGCGAGCCGTGGAGAACTTCCACGGCTCACCTGACGGGGAGCGGCGCCCCGGGAGGCGCGGTTACGCCTCCGAGTACGTCTTCTCGATGGGCAGGCCCACCGCGTTGCCCCACTCGGTCCACGAGCCGTCGTAGTTGCGCACCTTGGGGTAGCCCAGCAGCTCGCGCAGCACGAACCACGAGTGGCTGGAACGCTCCGCGATGCGGCAGTAGGCGATCACGTCCTTGTCGGGGGTCACGCCCTCGCCCTCGTACAGGGCCTTCAGCTCGTCGGCGCTCTTGAAGGTGCCGTCCTCGTTCGTGGCCCGCGCCCAGGGGATGTTCGCCGCGCCGGGAATGTGACCGCCGCGCAGCACGCCTTCTTGCGGGTAGTTGGGCATGTGGGTGACCTTGCCCGAGAACTCGTCGGGGCTGCGGACATCCACCATCGCGCCCTGCCCGGCGCGGACGGCCTCGATATGGGCCTTGACCTCGTCGCGGTAGGCCCGCAGGCTCTCGTCGCGGCGCAGGGCAGGGTACTCGGTGGGCTCGTAGCTCGGCACGTCGGTCGTCAGCTCGCGGCCTTCCGCGACCCACTTCTGGCGCCCGCCGTTCATCAGCTTGAGGTTCTGGACGCCGTTGTAGCTCAGGAACCAGTAGGCGTAGGCCGCCCACCAGTTACTCTTGTCGCCGTACAGGACGATCTGGTCGCCGGGCTTGAGGCCGAGCCGACCCAGCAGGGCCGACAATTCCTCGGCGCTGATGAACTCGCGCTCCTGGGGATGCCAGAAGTCGCCCTGCCAGTCGATCTTCACGGCGCCGGGAATGTGCCCGGTCTCGTACAGCAGGATGTCCTCGTCCACTTCCACGAGGCGGATGCCTTCGCGGTTCAGGTTCTCGGCGACCCATTCGGTGCTCACCAGCACGTCTTTCGCGTAATCCATAGCTGATCCTCCAGGGGTGAGTGTAAGCGACTCGGGCAATGGTTGACCAAAAGGGTCAACTGAGTGACCCTCACCATACCGCGCCCGGCCGGGGGGGTACAGTGACCGCATGACCGACGCGGCCCCCCCCCTTCCCGAGAAGCTCCAAGAGATCGTGAGCCTGTTCAAGTCCGCGCCCAAGCCGCTGCGCCTTCAGGCCCTGCTGGAATACAGCAAGAAACTGCCGCCCCTGCCCGAGAAGTACGTCGAGCACCCCGAGTTCCTCCAGCCGGTGCCCGAGTGCGCCAGCCCCTTTTTCCTGGTTACGGAGAAGACCGAAGGCGGCGGCGTGAACATGTACTTCAAGGTGCCGGAGGAAGCGCCCACCGTGCGCGGCTACGCGGGCATCCTGCATGAAGCCTTGCAGGGCGAGTCGCCCGAGACGATCCTGAATATCCCGGACCAGTTCTACATGGATATGGGCCTGACCGAACTCATCACGCCGATGCGCCTGCGCGGCATGGGCGCGATCCTGATGCGGCTGAAGAACGAGGTGCGGGAAGGGGCTTAACCCAGAAAGGCAAGGGGGAGACGTGCGGAACGTCTCCCCCCTTTGTTGTTCCCCCAACGACCTTTACTCTGCCCTCTTCACCTCGCGCGGCGGCGGTCCGTTGCGGTGCGCTTCCCGCAGCGCCGCGAGTGCCCGGCCCCGGTGGCTGATGGCCTGCTTTTCCTCTAGGGTCATCTCGGCCAGGGTGCGCGTTTCGCCGTCGGGCACGAAGAGGGGGTCGTAGCCGAAGCCATGTTCCCCGCGCGGGCCTTCCAGCAGCGTGCCGGGCAGCTCGCCCCGGTAGCTTTCCACGTGGCCGTCGGGGTAGGCGAGGACGATCACCGAGACGAATTTGGCGCGGCGGGTGGGGGCGCGGCGCAGTTGCTCTAGGAGATAGAGGCTGCGCTCCAGATCGCTGCTGCGTCCCCCAAAGCGGGCGCTGTAGACGCCGGGCTGCCCCCCCAGGGCTTCCACCTCCAGCCCCGAGTCGTCGGCCAGGGCAGGGAGGCGGGTGGTCAGGGAGGCGGCGCAGGCTTTCAGGGCCGCGTTTTCCTCGTAGGTGGCGCCCGTCTCCTCGGGGAGGGGCAGCCCGCCGAGGCCCTCCAAAGCCCACCCCAGGCCAGAGAGGGCCGCGCCGATCTCGCGCACCTTGCCTGCGTTGCCAGTCGCCACGACCACCCGCATTCCGTTCCCGTTCCCGCCCGCGTCACTCGTCACCCGCCGAGTGTAGACGACGGGAGGGGCGGGCAGAGCTTCAGTCGCCGCCCAGCGGCACCTCGGCCCGCACCCGCCAGCGCTCCTCGCCCTCCCGCTTTTCAAACAGGGCCACCGAGCGGAAGGTCTGGGTCTGGTGGGGAGCCGTCAGCGCCCCCAGCCGTGCCCGCAGGCCCGCCGGGTCTCCGCCTCCGTATGGCTGCACCAGCGTGAAGTGCGGCTGCCAGGAGTCCAGCCCGCGCGGGGTGTGCAGCAGGGCCATCCGCGCCCGCTCAAAGGCGGGGGATTCGGGAGTGACCTTGCCCTCAAAGGGCGAAGCCGTCACGAAGCGGGAAAGCCGCGCCAGCAGGAGCGTATGCAGCACCAGCAGGGGCGCGTTGGCGTCCAGCCGATGCACCCACGTCTCCCCGCCGTCCCAGACCTCCACCCGCCCGCCTGTCAGGGTCAGCACGGCCCCCGGCGAGAGGCAGGCCACGCACGCCCGCACCTCGGCCTCTATGTCCGGCCACAGGGCGGGGTCGGTGAAAAATCCCTCCACGACGGTGAGGTGAAGGCCGTAGGGTCCAGCGTCGGCCTGATCCTCCGCCCGCAGGAAGTCCGGCAGGGGCCGCGCCCGGCCCGCCCGCACGTCGTAGCCCAGCAGGTCGCTGCCCGCCTCGTAATAGGGGTGGCCTGACGGGGGGCAGAGGTAGACGGCGAACCGGGTGCCGGAGCGGAGGTCAGTCATATGTGGGCCTGTGTTGGCGTGGGTGACTCATGGGGATCGCCATTCCAGTGGTCACTCTGCTGGTGCTCTTGATCGTGGGGGCAGTCCTGTGGATGTCTTCCGGGCAAAAGGGTCAACGTGAGCGGAGGATCGGTCAGCTTATGGTCACGGTCGGTGTCCTGGGGCTGCTGATGGTCATGGGCCTGATCTCTCTGCTGGGCCGAATCCTGTGACTCTGCCGGACTCCCCGCCTCAGAACACCCGCCAGCGATAGAACAGGAAGGCCAGGATTCCTGCCAGCGCCGTGGCGATGCCCAGCACGATCCACAGCGCCTCGGGGTTTTCCTGAAAGGGGAGCGGCACGTTCATCCCGAAGATGCTGGTGACCAGCGTGGGAATCGCCACCAGGATGGTCGTCACGGTGAGCACCTTCACGACCTCCTGCACGTTGTTGCTGATGACGGAAGCGAAGGCCCCCGCCATGCTGGTCAGGATGTTGCTGGCGATGCTCGCCATCTCGATGGCCTGAAGGTTCTCGATCAGCACGTCGTCGAGCAGCTCGGAGTCTTCCTCGTACATCTCGAAGATGCGGTCGCGCTTGACGCGCTCCATCATCGCCTCGTTCGCCTTGAGGCCGGTGATGAAGTACACGAGGCTCTTTTCGAGCTTGAGGAGGTCCATCAGTTCCTTGTTGCGGGTGGCCGTCTCCATGCGGTCCTCGATGGCGTCCACCCGCTTGTTGATCTGGCGCACGTCGATCAGGAAGCGCTGGGCGTTGCGGAGGAAGAGTTGCAGGGTCAGGCGGTTTTTCTTGGCTGTGGAGACCCGCCGCACCAGGCCATTCACCACGTCGTTGACCACCGGATTCTCGGTCGCGCACACGGTCACGAGGCAGTGGTCGGTGTGCAGGATGCCCAGTGGCACGGTGTCGTAGGGGATGTCACTGTCCTCGCCCAGGCGGTAGCTCGTCTGCATGATGATCAGGAGCTGGCCGTCTTCCCGCTCGAAGCGCGAGCGCTCGTCGGGGTCGAGGGGGTAATTCAGGTAATCGAGTTCCAGGCCCGTCTCGCGGCTCACGCGGGCGAGTTCCTCGGCGGTGGGCGCGACGACGTGAATCCAGCCGCCGTCGACGTAGCCGTCCGCGAGCTGGAGCTTGCCGCCGATGCTGCGGTAGTAGGTCAGCACGGCAGCCCGCCGCAGGGGTCAGGGTAGGGATGGGGCATGGCGCGTCCTCCGGGGGTGGGATGCGTGAGGCCGGGGCAGGAGACCGCCGGGACCGGCCCGCCTGGAATCTGCCAACTCAGAACCTGCCAGCTCGGAACTGGGCGGCTCGTGGTCGGTCGGGGAGTCGGGAGTCACGTCATCACCTCCTTTCGGGAGCGCCGGCGCGCGGGCACCAATCGCCATGCTAGCAGCGCGGCGCGGCCAGCCAAAAGCCCCGGCACAGCGACCGGGGCAGGGCGGGGACGGGAAGGCTCAGAGGCCGAAGAAAGCGCGGTTTTTGACGATGAACTCGGTTTCCCCGGCGGGCACGTCTTCTTCGGGGAAGATGGCGCTGACGGGGCAGGCGGGCACGCAGGCGCCGCAGTCGATGCACTCGTCGGGGTGGATCAGGAACATCTCGCCCGCGTCATATATGCACTCCACGGGGCAAACTTCGGTGCAGGCGTTGTCCTTGACGCCGATGCAGGGGCTGACAATCACGTGAGGCATGCGGGACAGTATGCCTGCGCCTCCGGGGGGCCGCAAGGCGGGAACACCCACAGTTCCGCCTTAGAATTTTCCGAGCTGTACGCCAAAAACCCGACTTATCCTGTCAGGATTGCCCCACTGCCCCCAGGTGCCGCTCGGCCAGCGCGAGGTCGGCGTCCTTGTCCACGTCGGTGCCGATGGCGGCGTGCCCGGTGATCAGGGCACGGGCCTTCACCCCCAGGATGGCGCTGACCTTGCCTTCCAGTTCGGGCACCGTCAGGCGGCGGGTCAGCAGCCGCAGCAGCACGCCGGGGCCGATCAGGGCGGCGAGGCGCAGGGGGGCCTTGCGGGCGTCGAGCACCTCGCGCAGCCGGGGCAGGAACTCGCCCACCAGCCGGGGGTCCAGCAGGAAGACGTTGCCCCCGGTAAAACTCCCCTCGCGCAGCCGGGCGTAGGTGCGCTGCACGCCGGGAAAGGCGGCCTCGCACTCCTCGCGGGGGACCACCGGGTAGACGAGGGCCGCGTCGCCGGGCGCGGCGTCCAGCACGTCCGAGAGTTGCGCGGCCGTCACCAGCGGAATATCCGCCGTCGCCACGATCACGCGCTCGCCGGGGGCGAGGCCACGGGCGCTCAGGGCCTCCACCCCGGCCTCCAGGTTGCTCAGCAGGGTGCCGTGGTCGGTGACGCGCTCGTCGATGAGAAGGTCCATCTCGGGCGTCGTTGGGCCGACGTAGGCCACCCGGCCCACTCGCCCACTGCCGCGTAGCGCCCGCAGCACATGCAGCGCCATCGGCTCGCCCGCCACCGGAATCAGCCCCTTGACGCTGACCCCATGCGCCGCCGCGAAGGGGTCGCCGGGGTCGCCGCCGCCCAGCACGACGGCGCTCCACTGCGGGGCGGGGGCAGCCTGCTCATGACTCATGCGCGAGAGCGTACCACCCCGCCCCCCCCACGGGCCGGAAGGTGCAGCGTGGCCGTGAACCCCCCGCCGGGGGCACCCCAGAGCCGCAGCTCGCCCCCATGCACCTCCGCCGCGCGGCGGGCCAGCGCCAGCCCCAGCCCGTGCCCCCCGGCGGTGCGGCTGGCGTCGGGGCGGTAAAAGGCCTCGCCCAGCCGGGCCAGGGTCGCCGCGTCCACGCCGGGGCCGTCGTCGCGGACCTCCACCTCTGCCCCACCTGCCCCGTCGGGGCGCACGGTCACGGTCACAGCCGCGCCCGGCGCGTGCAGCAGGGCGTTCGCGGTGAGGTTCCACACCGCCTGCCCCAGCAGCACCCGGTCGCCGTACGTGGTCAGGGCCTGCGGCGCGATCAGGTCCACGTCGGCTTCGGGGGACAGCTCGCGGGCGCGGTCCACCGCCTCCGCCGCGAGGTCGCGCAGGGGCACGGCCTCCCGCGAGAGGGCCGCCGGGTCGCGGGCCAGCAGCAGCAGGTGGTTGGTGAGGGTGGAAAGCCGGGTGAGGTCGGTGCCCAGCTCGCGCAGTTCGGCCCGGTAGCGTTCGGGCTCGCGGTCGTGGGTGAGGGTGGCGTCCACCCGCGCGGTCAGGGCGGCCAGCGGCGAGCGCAGGTCATGGGCGGCGGCCCGCACGAAGTCCTGCTCGCGGTCGCGGGCGTCGGCCACCCGCCCGAAGGCCCCCTCCAGCGTGCGGGCCAGCCGCGCGAGTTCGTCGCCCTCGCCCGCGCCGGGCAGCGGCGAGCGCAGGTCGCCCCCCGCCCCGATGCGCCGCGCCGCGCCCTCCAGCCGCCGCACCGGGGCCAGCAGCCGCCCGGCCACCGCGTACCCCAGCCCTGCCGCGAGCGCCAGCACCAGCGGCAGCAGCCACGCCAGCGCCCGTGTGAAGGCCCGCCGCGCCTCGGTCAGCACGGGCGCGTCCGAGAGCACCGCCAGCCGCCCCCCACCCCGCAGGGACCGCACGGCGAGGAGTCGGCCGTCCAGCGTGTACACGTCTGGCGGGAGGGCGGTGTCCACCTCGGCGGGAAAGCGCGGCGTCTGCACCTGCCCGCCGGGACCGCTCAGCCGCAGTTCGAGGCCGCGGGTCTGCGCGTCCGCGTCCGCGAGCCGCTCCAACCCGCCCGACGACAGCACGCCCACCCCGAACGACCGCGCCGACTCGTCCAGCGCCCGCTCCACCCGCACTTGGACCGCGCTCGCCGCATTCTGAAGCCCCTCGACCTGCGACACCCACAGCAACCGGTTGACTGCGACAAAGAGGCCCACCGCCACCAGCACGGCGGCCAGCGCCGTCGCCAGCCCCGCCGTCAGCGCGAGCCGGGCGCGGAGGGTCAGCCGCATGGGAGCGCAGGCAGAGGCCGGAGGGATGGCGACTGCCGACGGGTTCCTGGCGACCCCCTCACCGCTCCACCCGGTAGCCCCGACCCCGCTCGCTGCTCACGGCCTCCGGCGCGAGCTTGCGGCGCAGGTAGCGCACGTACACGTCCACGATGCGGGCCTCGCCGCCGAACTCCGGCCCCCAGACCCGGTCGAGCAACTCCTCGCGGGTAAACCAGCGGTCGGGGGCCAGCGCGAGGGCTTCGAGTAGCGCGTACTCGCGGCCCGTCACCGCGACCTCCGCCCCGTCCCAGGTCACCACGCGGGCCACCGTGTCCAGCACCCCACGCCCGCCCGCGAAGGTCACGCGCGGACTGGGCGCTCCGCGCTCGCGCCGCGACAAGGCCCGCAGGGTGGCAAGCAGCTCGGGCACCGCGAACGGCTTGACGAGGTAGGCGTCCCCACCGAGGTCAAGGCCCTGCACCCGGTCTTCCAGCTCGCCCCGCGCGGTCAGGAAGAGGATGGCCGCCTCCGACCCCGCCGAGCGCAGCTCCCGCGCGATCTCGAAGCCGTCCATGCCCGGCAACATCACGTCTAGCACGACGAGGGGATACTCGCCGACGAGCGCCTCCTCCAGGCCCTCTGGCCCGGTCTGCCGCCACGTCGCCGCGTAGCCCGCCTCGCGCAGGGCGCCCAGCGTCGGCTCCGCGATGCGGGGGTCGTCCTCGACAAACAGCAGGCGCATGGGGTCAGTCTAGAGGGGTGAATGAAACGGGCGTTAACCGCCCAGCGTTCGGAGCAAGGCCCACCCCAGCCCCACCACCCCGGCCAGGAACAGCAATCCCAGTGAGGGCAGCAGCCACGGCAAGCGCCGCGCAAGCCGCCCGCTCCGTGCCCGCGCGTCCGCCAGCACGGCTGGGGGAAGCCCCCGCGCCGCGAGCGCGAGCACCGTGGGCACCACCACGAGGTCGTCGCCCACGCCCAGTAGCGGCAGGGCCTCGGGCAGCAGGTCCACCGGGCTCAGCGCATACGCGAGTGCGGCCAGGGCCGCCAGCCGTGCCCGTGCGGGCGTGCGGCGGTCGCGCAGGGCGAGCAGCAGCGTCAGGGCGTCCCGCCAGATGCGGCGCAGTCGGAGGATCACGGGGATAGATACGGGGAAAGGGGGTTGCGGGTTGCCGCCTCTGCTATCCTGACCCGCAGGCAAAGCGGCCCGTGCGCCGCCCACCCCGGAGGTTCCCCCAGGCAACTGACTCGGCCCCGCCGCCGAGCCAGCGTGTACCGCGAGGACACGCGAGAGACACCGCAGCGACCCATCACCACGAAAGCGCTCCCACTGCGGGGGCAGGTGATGATTGGCTCGTTCCGGCGCTCTCCCCGAGGAGACTCCGTCCGGTTCGGGCACGTTCGGCATGTGGCTCCGGCGCGGGCGGTGTGCTAGGATTTTCCACTGGTGACTCGCCCCCCGTTCTTGGGCGGGCCGGGCGAGCGAAGAAGGCCGGACACCGGGGCAGCGTTCCCGGCGCGGCAGGAGGAAGGGAAGAGATGTTTGCAATCATTCAAAGCGGCGGCAAGCAGTACCGCGTGCAGGAAGGCGACGTCGTGCGTGTGGAGTCCCTCACGGGCGAAGCCGGACAGACCCTGAGCCTGACCCCCCTCTTCGTGGGCGGCGAGCAGGCCATCTTCGGTGAAGGCGCCGGGCGCTACAGCGTGGAAGCCGAGGTCGTCGAGCACGGCCGCGGCCCCAAGATCTACATCCGCAAGTACAAGAGCGGCATCCAGTACCGCCGCCGCACCGGGCACCGCCAGAACTACACGGCGATCCGGATCACGGGCATCAAGGGCTAATCCCCGTTCTCGCTCCCTGGCGAGAACCGAGCGGAGCGAGAAGGGGCAGACCAGGAACTCGCGGCGTGGAGCGGCCCGAGGTGCAGTGTCCGAGGGACACGGAACAGAGCGAGTTTCGCAGCAGGAGAGGTGAACTGAAATGGCACACAAGAAAGGCGTGGGTTCGTCCAAGAACGGACGTGACAGCAACCCCAAGTACCTGGGCGTGAAGAAGTTCGGCGGCGAAGCCGTCGTCGCCGGGAACATCCTCGTTCGGCAGCGCGGCACCAAGTTCAAGGCGGGCCAGGGCGTCGGCATGGGCCGCGACCACACCCTCTTCGCGCTGGTGGATGGCAAGGTCATCTTCACCAACCGGGGCGAGAAGGGCCGTTTTATCAGCGTCGAGACGGTGCAGGCGCCCGTCGCCGCCGACTGACACACGGCTGTACGGCACGCCCTGCCCGGCGACGTGGCGGGGCGCGCTTTTTTTGAGACTCCATAACAGGCTGAGACGAGACAACAGAGGAGGTGCCTCATGGCATTTCGTGACGTGCTGGACATCGAGCTGGCGGCCGGAAATGGCGGCGACGGCAGCATGAGCTTCCACCGGGCCAAATACATGGAAAAGGGCGGCCCGGATGGCGGCCACGGCGGGCGCGGGGGCAGCATCATCCTGCGGGCCATCGAGGGCGTTGAGAGCCTGGAGCGCCTGGTCGGGCGGCGCAAGTTCAAGGCCGAGAACGGGGCCTACGGCGAGGGCCGGTTGCGCCAGGGGTCGGACGGCTCGGACCTCTATATCGACGTGCCGGTGGGCACCACCGCCTTTGACCGCGACACGGGCAAGGTGATCGCGGACCTCGTGCGGGTGGGCCAGGAGCAGGTCATCGCGCGGGGGGGGCTGGGGGGCCGGGGCAACTCGACCTTCGTGAGCAGCACCCGGCAAGCGCCGCGCTTCGCGGAACTCGGCACGCCGGGGCAGAAGCGCCGGGTGCGGCTGGAGCTGCGCCTGATCGCGGACGTGGGGCTGGTCGGCTACCCCAACGCGGGCAAGAGCAGCCTGCTGGCGGCGCTCTCGCGGGCGAACCCGGCCATCGCGGATTACCCCTTCACGACCCTCTCCCCCATTCTGGGCGTGGTGGACCGCGCCGAGGGCGACGAGCGCTTCACAATGGCCGACATCCCCGGCATCATCGAGGGCGCGTCCGAGGGCAAGGGACTGGGGCTGGAGTTCCTGCGGCACATCAGCCGCACCCGGCTGCTGGTGTATGTGCTGGACGTGACCCGCGACCCGGTGGAGGAGCTGCGGGCCTTGCAGGCCGAGCTGCGGGCCTACGACCCCACCTTGCTGGACAATGCCGCCGCCATCGCGCTGAACAAGACCGAACTCGTCGACGAGGATCTCGTGGCGATGGTGGAGGGCGAGCTGGCCGAGTCCGGCCTGCCGGTGCTGCCCGTCAGTGCGAAGACGGGCGCGGGGCTGCCCGAGCTGCGCGAGGCCCTCTTCCAGCTTCTGCCCGACCGCGAGCTGTGGGCGCAGACCCAGGCACTGGAGGTCGAACCCGACGAGGTCCGCGAGGAACCCCTGACGCTGACCTTCCGCGAGGACGCCCCCGAGCGCGGCGCAACCGAACCCGAGCGGGTCTGGGAAGTGCATGGCGGCGGCTTCGAGGCGCGGCTGGACCGTTTCTCGCGCCATATGGAAGACGCCGCCGAGTACCTCTCGAACCTCTTCAAGCGCCAGGGCCTCTACCGCGAACTCAAGCGGGCCGGGGCGCGGGAGGGCGATACCGTGGAGATCGGCCCCTTCCGCTTCGAATACTTCGAGGACGAGGAGTAGCCCAACATAAGGAGGGCCTCGCTTGCACGACTCGCAGGCGAGGCCCTTCCTCTGTTCCCGATCAGCCCTTGGTGACGATCCGCACGGTGATCATCTCGTCGGGGGTCGCGCCCTCAATGGGCTGCTCCTGCCCAGAACTGGCGTCGGCGGTACGGGTCAGCTTGGCGAGCACGTCCTCGCCCTGCACGACCTTGCCGAAGATGGTGTGGCGGCCGTTCAGAAAGTCGGTGGGCGCGAAGGTGATGAAAAACTGCGAGCCGTTGGTCGCCGGGCCGCTGTTCGCCATCGCCAGGATGCCCGCCGAGTCGAAGGTGAGATCGGTGCGGAACTCGTCGGCGAACTGGTAGCCGGGACCGCCGCTGCCGGTGCCGGTGGGGTCGCCCGTCTGCGCCATAAAGTCCTCGATGACGCGGTGGAACTTGATTCCATCGTAGTAATGGTTGCGGGCCAGCGTCACGAAGTTGTTCACCGTGACGGGCGTTTCCTGCTCGTACAGGTCGGCGAGAATCTGACCCTTCGTCGTGTCGATCAGGGCGTAGTAGTCCTGGCCTTCTTCCAGCGCGAACTCCGGCTCCGACTCGTACTCGCGCACCGGCTCCTCGGAGAGCGCGGGGACGAGCGTGTACCCAGCCGGGACCGGGCCGGGTTCAGTGACCGTCTCGGCGCTGGCCTCTGTGTCGCCGCCTTCGGTGGCCGCCTCGCCCTCCGCGTTCGCCTCTTCCGTATCAGTTTCGGTCGAGGTCTCGTCGGTGGCCGGGGTGTCGGTCTGGGCTTCCTCGGTCTGGCTGGTCTGGGTGTCGGTGGTGCTGGCTTCCTGGTCCTGACAGGCGGTCAGGGTCAGCAGGGCCGTGAGGATCAGCAGGGCGCGTTTCACACGGGCAGTCTAGCGGGAAGGGGGCTGAGAAGAAGGGGCGAGCGACCACTCCACGTGCCGTCTACACTGGGCGGGTGATCGTGACGATAGACGGCGTGGCGGCCAGCGGCAAATCGAGCGTGGCGTCGGGGGTGGCGCGGGCGCTGGGCATTCCTTACGTCAGCAGCGGCCTGCTGTACCGCACCGCGACCCTGCTGGGGCTGGAGGCGGGGCTGGAGCTGAATGATGCGACGGCCTTGCTCGCGCACCTGCGGGCGAATCCTCTGCGCCTCGAACCCCGCGCCAAGGGCAACCGGGTGTGGGTGGGGGAACGCGAACTGACCGCCGAGCTGCACTCCTCGCGGGTAGACGCGGGGGTGAGCCGGGTCGCTGCCCTGCCGGAGGTGCGGGCCTGGGTGGACGCACAGCTCCGTGCCTTGCCCGAACCCTTCGTGGCCGAGGGGCGGGACATGGGCACGAACGTCTTTCCCCACGCGGGGGCCAAGTTTTACCTGACCGCCAGCCCCCGCGTCCGCGCCGAGCGCCGCGCGAAGGAGCGCCCCGAGGACGTGCCCGCCATCGAAGCGGCCCTGACCGAACGCGACCGCCTCGACACGGTGCAGAGTGCCCCCGCCCCCGACGCGCGGGTGATCGATACCGGGCCGCTGACGCTGGATGAGGTGATCGGGGCGGTGCTGTCGGAGCTGCCGGAACATGTTTCGCGGGGCTGAAAGTCTTGCAAAGTCAAAAAGAAGTGGCCCGCGTATCCGGCGGGCCACTCTCTTTTGGTTGATGCTTACTTCTTGCTGGCGTTCACCGTGATGACCGGGGAGGTCCAGGTCTCCTGGTGCTCGGGGTTGCTGGCGTCACCCAGCGCCTTGAGCACCGTGACCTTCACGATGTACTGCCCGTTGGGCACGGCCTTGCGCTTGTTCTGCGCGTTGTCACTGGCACCGCGGCTCCAGCTCACCATGCCGTCCCAGCCGAAGGCGAAGAAGCCGGTGGCCGTGCTGTTGCGCGGCAGGTACTCGTCGGTGCTCGCGTTGAAGAACTGCGAATGGGCCGGCTTCCCGGTGGCTGCTTCCAGGATATCGAGCCTGAAGGACCGGGCGAAGTGGTCGAGGTGGAACAGGAAGTAGGGGTAGTCGCCGTCCTTCATGGTGAAGGTGGTCGGCGCGGCGATGGGCTGGTAGCTGCCACCGCCCAGCGAGCGGGCCATCGTCTTGGTGCCGTTCAGGACGGGAAGCTTCTGGTAATCACCCTGGAAGCCCGCGTAAGGCACGCGCAGGGTGGTGCCGCCGCCCTGGGGCGTGAAGACGAGGTAGCCGCCGTACACGCTGAGGTCCGGGCCATTCGGGGTGATCGTCGCGGTGACCTGGGCGCTGCCGCCCGCCGGAACGGTGACGCTGCTGGTGCTGAAGCTCACGGCCGCGCTGGGAGCCAAGGCGCTCACCATGTAGTTGCCTCTCGAGGTCAGGGCACCCTGGTGGCTCACCGTGTAGGTCACGGGCGCCGGGCCGCTGTTGGTGATCGTCAGGGTCTGGGGCGCGACGCCACGCTCGCTCTCCCCCAGCGACAGCTTGCTGGGGGTCACGGTGGTGGTGGTGGTCACCGCGTTGACCACATTGACCATGCCCGCGCCCTGACGGTGGACGAAGTCGAGGAACCCCAGCGCCGGGTTGCCGTTCCAGGGCTTGGGCACGGCGGTGTTTTGCAGCAGGCCGCGCATGTCTTCGGCGCGGATAGGCTGTCCTGCCCCACGCTTGGCCTCGATGACCAGCGCCGCCACGCCCGCCACATGCGGCGAGGCCATGCTGGTGCCGCTAAGGGTGGCGTACCCTCCGGAAGCGAGGTCAAGGGGATAGGTTGCGCGAATCAGGCCGCCGGGCGCCCCGAGGTCGGGCTTGAGGCTGAGGTCGGCCGCCAGCCCGTAGGAACTGGAAGTGTCGAGCGTGTTGCCGGTGGGGTTGCTGTAGCTGCCCGCGCCCGCCGTCCAGGTCATGCTGGCGCCGGGGGTGCTGGCGACGTAGTCGTTGATGGCCTTACCCAGCGCGTCGGACACACCCACAACCGGGATGGTGATGGCCGGGTCAGCGGGGGTGGTCGGCGCGACGCTGGCGGCCAGTGGCCCCACGGCGTTGTTGTAGAGGATCACGGCGGCGGCCCCGGCCTGCTGGGCATTGAAGGCCTTGATGTAGAAAGAGCAGGTCCCGCGCCGGATCAGGACAGCCTGCCCTGCGAGCGAGTTGGCGGGGAGAGCCGCGCAGCCGTCGGCGGCAGAGGCCGTCGTGCCCGTCTTGGCGAGGGGCAGGGTGCCGCCCGTGGGCGCAGCAGGCGAGGGCGAGGCAGCCTGGTACCCGACCTTGCTGCCGTTGCCCAGCACGAACTCGTTGAGGTAAACGTGGCTGTTCATGAAGTTCGCCACGCCGATGACCTTGTCGCCCACGCCGGGAGCACCCGCTGCCCACACGCCGCCCGACCCACTGTTGCCGATAGAAGCCGCGACGACCACACCCGCGTCCACCAGATTGCTGGCTGCGACTGCGCTGGGGTACTCGGGCCAGGAGTTAAAGGACGAACCGATGCTCATGTTCAGCACGTCCATACCGTCGGCCAGCACGCGCTCCATGGCCTGCACCATGATGTCAGCCGAGGTGCTGCCCGCGCAGCCGAAGACGCGGTAGATACCCAGCGAGGCACCCGGTGCCACGCCCTTGACGGTTGCGCCATTGCCCGCCGCAATTCCCGCCACGTGTGTGCCGTGGCCACCGCAGTCGTCTACATTGTCCTGTCCGGGAACCGGTGTATTTGACCCATTAAAGGCGTCGCCCACAAGGTCATAACTCGCCACGACACGACCCTTAAAATCCGGGTGGTCGAGATCGAGGCCAGTGTCCATGATGGCGATCTTAACGCCTTTGCCAGTCAGCCCCATCTCGTTTTGCGCCGTGTCCACGCCCGTCTGCCCGATGGCCGTGGTCATGTCGGGCTCCTTGGCGGGGGTCAGTTCGGGCATCGTAACGTTCAGCACCGGGTAGATGGCCTTGACACCGTCAAGGTCCTTCAACTTGCCCAGGTCGGCGGGGTCCACACGCACCGAGACGCCGTTGAAAAGCCGCTCGAACTCCAAGCGGTCCTGAAACTTGACGCCTGCCGCCTTCGCCTGCTGGCGGAAAAGTTGGCGCTCCTGCGCGATGGTGGCGCGGCTGCCCCCCTTACTGGTGGGCTTGCCACGAAACTCCACGAACCAGAGCTGAGGCGTCTCGTTGTCCGCCTGTGTGGTGGGCACCGAGAGGGTAGTCAGCAGTCGAGCAGGTGTTGTTCCCGACTGCTGCGCCACCGATGCAGGTTGAGTCCCGCAAGCAGCGAGGGTCAGGGACAGGAGGGTCAGGGCGGCACCACGCTGGAACATCCGGTTCTCCATGCATCTCCTTTAAGGGGGACCCATACGCCTACACGCCGACCTTTGGCCGACGCACATCGTCTCTAACAGGTTCCTTACAAAAAATTAATCTGTGAGGAAACTATAAATATTTAGTTTCGGGGCAAATGTGATGAGGTCTAGTATTTAGCTGGCGCAAAACAGACTCCGACCACTGGATGATGTGAAAGGTGAGGGCCGGACCCATTCAGGTCCGGCCTTCCCTTGCCTCAGGTTAGGGGCGCTGAATGCCGAACACCGGGCTGGTGTACGTTTCGATGTGATCGGGGTTGTTCTCGTCGCCGAGGGCCTTCAGAACCCGCAGGCGCAGCCGGTAGTCGCCGTTGGGTGCCGCGTTGCCATTGGCCAACGTGCCGTCCCAGCTCCAAGTGTAGTAGGCGTTACTGGTCGGGCCGGTGTAGCTGTTGCTGGCATTGCGGCCCACATACTCGTCACGGCTCACGGTGTCCAAGAGATTGCCGTTGGCATCCAAGACGTCCATTTCTATCCAGCGCGACTGGTGCGCGAGGTGGACCCACAGGCGCGGGATATCGAGGACGAACGCCGCCTCTTCACCCTCTTCGGCCACATTGACCTGACCCAGAGTGAAGACAGGCTTCTCGGTTGGGGTAGCCCCCTCGAAGTAGATCTGACCTTCAACTCCATCAAACAGAGCTGGGAAATTCCGCGGCGTGGTGCCTAGGCCATAGCCCGGCAGCGAGATATTGCCCAGCACCTGAATGCTCTGGTAGTCCCCGATCAGGCCACCGTAGGGCACGCTCAGGTCCACGCCCGTCACGCCCTGCATCACGATGTGGCCGCCGTATTGACCGCGAACCGGAGCCGTCGGCGCGGTGATCGTCACCTCCAGTTCCACGCTGGAGTATGGAGCCACGCTGACATTGATACCACCTTCCGCGATCTCGGCAGACTCGCCGTTGACGCTTACCGTAGCCGCAACAGTCAACGGCTGCGGAGCGAAGGTGCTCGCGCTGATAGCCAGTGCAGGCACGTGGTACACCTGGTAAATCTGACGCACGGCGCCGTTGTTGCGCAGGGTCAGGACCTTGGTGCGGGTGGGGAACGCCTCGCTCTCGCCCAGCGCGATCTTGCTGGGCGTCACGCTGACGCCACTTTCCAGAGCCGCGAGCGCTGCAGGCGCATTCATCAGTCCAGCGCCCTGCCGCTGCACGAAGTCCACGAAGGGGCTGATCGAGCCGTTCAGGAAGTAGTTTCCAGGGACGGCCGTGTTCTGGAACAGGCGACGGGCGTTGCCGTCAATACTGGCCAGCTGGGGGTGCTTTTCCAGCAGCAAGGCCGCGATACCCGCCGCGTGCGGGGCCGCCATGCTGGTGCCGCTGAGCACGGCGTATCCGGTGGCCTCCTGGGTCAGCGGGTAGGTGCTCTTGATCAGTCCACCGGGGGCGCTGACGTCGGGCTTGAGGTCGAGATCAGGCGAAGGGCCGTAGCTCGAGAAGCTGCTCAGGGTGTTGCCCGTGATGTTGGGGAACAGCTGGGTATCACCCGTGAAGGTCACGGTCGAGCCGATGGCCGCGTCGAGGCGAGCGCCGTCTTCCGGGGTAAGGCCGACCACCGGAATCTCGATCACCACGTTGTCGCTGGCGAGGCTGGGAGCCACCGTCGCCGACACGACGCCCGGCGCGTTGTTGTAGATCAGCACCGCCTTGGCGCCCGCTGCTTGCGCGTTCAAGGCTTTTTCACGGAACGAGCAGGTGCCGCGGCGAATCAAGACGGCCTTACCCTCCAAGCTGTTCGGAGCGTAGGGACTCACTCCATTGACGCTGCATCCATCGTTGGCGGTCGTGGGGGTGCTGCCCGGTGCCTTGGCCAGAGGAAGGCTCAGGCCGGTTTCAGGGTCGGGCGCACCCGTCGCAACGGCGTAGCCCAAGCGGCTGCCATCGGCGGCGAGTACCAGAACCCCGAGTTCCAGCTTGGTGTTGTCAATCGAGGCCACCGAGATCACGTTCTCGCCGAGGCTGGGTGCTCCCGTGGCGTACTGGCCACTGGTACCGCTGTTGCCCGCCGACACGGTCACGATCATGCCGCGCTTGGCCAGGCGGCTGGCCGCTTTGGCGGTCGGGTAAGAGGGCCACTGGAAGGCCGCGCCAATGCTCATGTTCAGCACGTCCATATCGTCGGCGTCGGCCCGCTCCATGGCTTGCAGCATGATGTCGGCGTTCGTCGAACCCTCGCAGCCGAAGACCTTATAGGCGCCGAACTGCACGTCGGGCGCAACCCCCAAAAAGCCGTTGGTGGGGTCGTTGGCGCCGACGATGCCCGCCACGTGCGTGCCGTGGCCACCGCAGTCGTCGGGGTTGTTGTCCGGAACAGGCGTGGTATTGCCATTCGAGCCGAAGGCGTCACCGACAAAGTCGTACCCGGCCACGACGCGGTTGCGGAACGCAGGGTGCTCAAGGTCGATCCCGGTGTCCATCACGGCCACCTTGACGCCCTTGCCGGTCAGTCCGAGTTCCTCGCGGACATAGGTCGCTCCGGTCAGCCCTGCGGCAGTCTGCACCTGAGTTTCGGAGGCGCCCTGTTCCAGCATCGCCTGGGGCCGTTCAATCTCCAAGACAGGAAAGACGCTCAGAACTCCGGGCATCCGGGAGATTCGCGCGGCTTCTGCAGGCGTCACGCTGACGCTAAACCCGTTGAAGAGCCGCTGGTAACTGCTGTGCTCCTGCCAGCGAATGCCGGCTCGGGCCACCTGGGCACGGAAGCTGGCCTGCTGACCCTGCAGGCTCTGAGCGCCCAACACGGTGGGATCGCCCTCCAGCTCAACGAAGTAGCGTCCCGTCGTGCTGGAAATTTCACTGACGGGGACCCGGATGGCAGTGCCGCTCTGGCTGGGGGCGGGGGTGCTGGGTTGACGGGCGTTTTGACTGCCGCATCCGGCCAGCAGGATGGCTGCGGTAAGCAGCAGGGTCGTACGGGGAGTATTCAAAGTCAGTCTCCTTAATGGTGGGCAGCGACCTTAACGGCGCTCCAGTTCAATGCGGTACTGGTTGTTGAGATCGTCGTCGGTGGCCGTCTCATCGTCGTAGATGTCGAAGCTGGTCACCATCACGTAGTAGGTGCCTGCCTGCGGCGCGTTGAAGCGGATATCGGCGTCGTATTCCTCGCCGCTGTCGTCGTCCCGCTCCAGCACCGTGCGGCCGTCCGGCATCAGAATCTCGACGTACGGGTCGAGGGTGCTCTGCGGGAACAGGCCACTGCGTGTCCGCACGGTCAGACGCAGGCGGTCACCTGCTTGAGCGTTGAAGCGGTAATAGTCACGGTCGCGGGCCACGCCAGCGATGCGGGCATTGACCCCTTCCCCGATGTTGATCAGAGTGGCCCGCTCCAGCACGTCATTGTCCTCGCCGGGATCAAGCGCCACGGTCACGAGTTGGGTCGCCTCGGCGGTCTGCCCTGCCGTGTCATAGGCCACCACCCGAATCGTTCGCACGCCGTTTTGCCGGAAGGTGAACGGCAACGTGGTTTCGTAGGGTGCCTGCGTATCGGTAAAGACCAGTTGGCCGTCAAGATAGAACTCGACCTTGGCGATGCCGCGGTCGTCCTGGGTATTGGCCCGCACGGTCACGGACGTGTCCCGCGTCAGGGCGGTGCTGCTCGTGCTGACGCTCACGGTGGGTGCCGCGTCAATGTCCACGTTCACCGTGGCGGTGTCTTCACCGAGGTTCCCGGCGGCGTCCCGTGCGACCGCGCGGTAGGCCAGGGCGCCGTTCTGGGCCGAGGTCACCGTGTCGGTAGCGGTATAGGGTGCCTCGCGGTCCTCACCGATCTTCTCGGTGCCGCGGTAGAACTCCACTAGGGTCACACCGACGTTGTCGGACACGGTGGCCCTCAGGTTCACAGCCGTCCCGGTCAGGGTCGCTTGCAGATCGACGTTGGGGGCCTGCCGGTCGGGGCTGGCACCACAGGCGGCCAGCAACAGGCCGGTCAGAAGGGCGAGGGGCAGGGTACGCGATGGCTTCATCTGAACTCCTTGAGGAACCGGTGGGGAACGCGGGCAGTCAACGGGCCTGGTCTCCAGCCCGAAGCTGCAGACAAACGGCCGCCTGTGAGGCAGCCATGATTTCCGGTGACAGCACTATAAGGCCCGAATGAAGAGGAGGCAAACGTGATTCATTGCACCGGTTGCCCTATTCCCACCCCCGTCGCCCCCTCCAGCGGACACAGGTGCAGCACCGCCCGCACTTCTTCCATCGTCACGTGCTCATAACGGGCCACCTGTTCGTCGGTCGTCAGGGCCTTGCCCAGCGCGAGCGCGTCCATGCCCAGCGCGAAGAGGCGGCCCCCCGGCGTTTCGGCCCGCAGCAAGGTGGAGACGGCCAGCTTGCGGGCGGCGCGGCGCACCCGCTCGGGCGTGAGGTTCTCTCCAGCGCGGCGCAGCACGTTCAGATAGGTGGCGTGAACTTCCGGGAAGCGTTCCGGGTCGCAGGAAAAACCACCCTCGAAGGTGCCCGCGTCCGTGTAGTCCAGATGCGCCAGGTCCGCGCCGTCGGCCAGCCCGGTATCCAGCAGCGCCCAATAAAGATCGCCGTTCTCGCCGCCGATCAGCTCGGCGAGGACCGCCGCCGCCTCGCGCAGCGGGTGCCGGGCGGACACGCCGGGCAGCGCGAAGGCGGCCTGCACCCGGCTGAGGCTCTCGTCGGGCAGGAAGCGGAAGGTGCCGGGGTGACGCGGCACCGCCGGAGCGAACACCGGGGCTGGGAGCCCGCTCGGCCAGCCTGCCAGTTCCCGCGCGGCCCAGGCTTCCACCGCGTCCGGGTCGAAGGCGCCTACCACGGTCAGGGTGACGCGCCCGGCCCCGTACCGCTCGCGCCAGTTGCGGGCCAGCGCCTCGCGGGTCAGCCCGCCCACCGTTTCCGGCGTGCCCAGGATGGGGTGGCCCAGCCCGTGTTCGCCCCAGTAGGCGGCCCGCAATTCATCAGCCACGCGCACGGCGGGCTGCTCGGCGTACATGGCGATCTCCTCCAGAATCACGCCGCGTTCGGCCTCGATGTCGGCGGGGCGCAGGGCGGGACGCAGCAGTTCGGTCAGGGTGCCGAGCAGTTCGCCCGTCTGCTCGGGCAGGGTCGCCGCGTGGTAGACGGTGGCTTCCTCGCCAGTAAAGGCGTTGGCGTGCCCGCCGAGGTCGTCCAGACGGGCGTTCAGCTCAGCCGCCGGAACCGACTCGGACCCCTTGAACATCAGGTGTTCGAGGAAGTGGGAGGCGCCGAGTTCCTCCGGGCGTTCCTCCCGCGCCCCGGTCGCCACGAAGTAGCCTGCCGCGACGGTCTGGGCGGCCTTGTCCGGCTCCAGCAGCAGGGTCAGGCCATTCGGGAGCCGCCGCTCGCGCAGGGTCATGCAGCCTCCCCGGTGTCCTGGCCCGCCGCGTCCGGCCCCAGGGTGACCACTGTCGCTCCGGAGAGGGGGTCGTATCCGGCCAGGAAGGTGTTCACGTCCTCCAGGGTCAGGGCCGACACCGCCGCCCGCAGCTCCGCGAGGGGGCGCACCCGGCCGAAGAGCGCGAGGTCGCGGGTCAGGCTCCCGGTCCGCGAGCGCAGGCTCTCGGCGCCGAAGACCACCCCGGCGAGCAGGCCCCGGCGTGCCCGCTCGAACTCGGCCGCCTCCAGCCCGGCGCCCAGGCGGCCGAGTTCCGCGAGCAGCACCTCCAGCGTCTCCGGGGCGCGGCCCGGCGTGCTGCCCGCGTACACGCTGACGAATCCCTGTCCCCCCAGCACCACGGGCGAGGCCCCCACGCTGTAGGCCAGCCCCCGCTCCTCGCGCACGGCGTGGAAGAGGCGGCTGGCACTCCCACCCGAGAGGGCCGTCAGCGCGACCTGCCAGCGCAGCCAGTCGGGGCTGAGCGGGGGGACGCCGGGCGCCGTCACGCTGAGGTGGGTCTGTTCGGCTTCCGGGTGGGGGACGTGGGCACGGGCACCGGGCACGAAGCGGGCGGGGACGACCTGCGGCTCCCCGCCGTTCCAGCCCGCGAAGGCTCGCTCCACGAGGCCGCGCACCTCGGCAGGATCGGCATCCGCCACAATGCCCAGCACGCTGCCCCGCGCCGGGTACTGAGCATGGAAGGCCCGCAACCCCTCTAGCGTCAGGCGTGAGAGGCCCTCCCGCGTGCCGCTCGCGGGGTGGACATAGCCCGCGTGGGGCGAGGCGGAATCGGGCGGAAAGGCCACCCGACGCGCCTCCACCGCGAGGCGGTCGGGGGGGCTTTCCTCCAGCGCTTCGAGGTCCTGCCGGGCAAGGTCGGTCAGGATGGGCAGTTCCTCCGGCGGCAGATGGGGCCGCCGCACGAGGTCGGCGGCGAGGCCCAGCGCGGCGGGCAGGTCGGCCACCAGCCCGCTGAGGCTCACGCGCGTCGCTTCCGGCCCCACGCCCCCGCCCCGGCGCACGCCGAGGTCGTCGAAGGCGTCGCCCAGGGCGCGGGCATCCCGGCCTCCGGCTCCCTTGGACCACCATTCCTCCAGCACACCCGCCGCCCCCTCTTCCCCGCGCGGGTCGTGGGCGCTCCCCACGGGGACGCGCAGGTCGAAGGCGAAGCCCGGCCCCCGGCGGCGCTCGAAGGCGACCGTCAGGCCGGAGTCCAGGGTCCAGACATGGGTGGGTGGGGCGGGGGGCAACGTCACCGGGGGAGTGTAGCGGCTGGGTGGGGAGAGGCTGGGAGCCAGGTTGCAGTCCTCCCCTACTCGCCGGCCCGCCGCAGCGCCGCCGGAGCCTCGGCTCGCAAGGTCAGCCGCTCGCCCGTCACCGGATGGGTCAGGGTCAGCCGCTCGGCGTGCAGGAGGTAGCCCAGGTCACCGGGGAGGCCGGGGTCGTCCGCGCGGGGCAGGCCGCCGGGGGCGTAGAGGGGGTCGCCCACCAGGGGATGCCCCGCCGCCGCGAGGTGGATGCGAATCTGGTGGGGCCGCCCGGTGTGCAGGTCCACCTCGAACAGGGTCGCCCCCGGACGCCGCTCCAGCACCCTCGCCACGCTGAGGGATGCCTTGCCGGACGCGCTCGCCGCGTACACCGTGCCCAGCCGGGGATGGGGCACCGGGCCGATGGCGGTCGTGAGCGCCCGCTCCTCCCATTCGGGGTGGCCGGTGCCCAGCGCCCGGTAGACCTTCTTTACCTCGTCCGCCCGCCAGGCCCGCGCGAGGGTCGCCGCCGCCTCCCCCGTGAGGGCGAACAGCACCAGCCCCGACGTGCCGCGCCCCAGCCGGTGCAGGGGCCGCGCCCCCGGCCAGCGCCGCCGCACCTGGGTCAGCAGGGTGCCCTCCAGAAAGCCGCCGCCCGGCAGCGTGGGCAGGCCGGAAGGCTTGGCGACCGCGAGCAGGGCCACGTCCTCGTAGACGACCCCGAACTCCAGCGGCACAGCTTCCTCCTCCCAGGGGGGACGGTGCCAGTCGAGGCGCTGACCGGGACGCAGCGTCTCACCATCGTGGGCCGTCTCGCCGTCCAGCCGCACCTCGCCCGCTTCCAGCCGGGAGCGCCACGCCGCATCGTCCGAGTGCCCGTGCGCCCGCGTGAGGTAGGCCAGCACGGTCAGGTCCCGCGCCCAGGCGGGGACGCGCTCGCGGTAGACGTAGCCGGAATTGAGCGGCATGAGAACAAGGGTAAGGCCGGGACCGTGCCCTGGGGCGCTCTCCGGGCGAGTGCCCGCCGCCATGCTGGGGGGGTGCGCCGTCTCCTCCGCTTTCTGCTGATTCTCGCCGTGCTCGCCGGGATTGCCTACCTGCTGTGGCCCTCCCTGGAAAACGCCCGGCGCTACTCGGCCCTGCTCGCCGCGCCCACGCCCGCCGAGGGCAGCCTGCCCAATCCCCTGCCAGGGCAGTCCTTCGTGGACACCTGGGGCGCGGCCCGTTCCGAGGGGCGGCGGCACGAGGGGGTGGACATCTTCGCGCCGCGCGACACGCCGATTCTCGCCACGACGCCGGGCGTCGTGGTCAACGTAGGCGAGAACCGCCTGGGGGGGCGCACGGTGATGATTCTGGGTCCCGGCGGGCAGCGGCACTACTACGCCCACCTGGAGCGCTACCGCGAGGACCTGAAGGAAGGCGACTGGGTCGAGGCCGGGGACGTGGTGGGCTATGTGGGCGACAGCGGCAACGCGCAGGGCACGCCGCCGCACCTGCACTATGGGATTTACGCGATGGGTGGGGCGATCAATCCGTATCCGCTGCTGGGGCAGGAGTAGCGGCCAGCTTCCAGCCGCCAGCGTTCATAGATGCGGCGTGAGGTTCACCCCCGTCACCAGCGCCGTGTGGCTCGTCCGCGACAGCTCCACCGTGACGAAGGCCGTGTCCCCGAAGCGGAACCAGGCCCGGTGTGCCCCGGTCAGCTCGCGCAGCATGGAGTTCAGAAAGCCCCCGTGCGACACGACGAGGGCATGTTCTCCCCCACCCTGCCAGATCAGCTCCAGCGCGAGCAGGGCGCGGGCGCGAATGGCGGCCTGTGATTCGCCGCCGTCGTGGGTGAGGGACGAGAGGTCGTGGCGGAAGGCGGGCACCGGGTAGCGTTCTTGCGCCTCTTCACGGGGCAGACCCGCCAGCGGTCCGTTGTCCCACTCCATCAATAGCGGAGTCGGGGTGACGGGCGACTCCGGCGCCCCCGCCCCGAGGGTGGCCGTCTCGAGTGCCCGGCTCAGGGTGGAGGTGTACACCCGGTCGAAGCCCGGCGGATGGGCCTGCCAGTAAGCCGCGAGCGCCCTCGCCTGGGCGTGGCCCACCGCCGTGAGGGGTGAGTCGTAGCGGCCTTCATGTACGTTCTCGTCGTCGGCGCGGCTGCGGCCGTGACGCAGCAGGGAGAGGCGGAAGGTCACGCCGTCCTCGTCGCCAGCACCACGTTCTCGCGGCGGCTCACGCTGATCTCGGTGCAAAGGAGGCGCGGGTGGGTGAAGAGGGCCTCACGCAAGGGGTCGCCGCCCTGCATCCGCTCTGAGAGGAAGGCGGGCGGGCTGAAGTCGTCCAGCACCAGCATCCCGCCAGGGCGCAGCGCGTCCGCGAGGGCGTCCAGGCTCTCCTCCCCCTTCGCCGGGGTGCAGTCCACGAAGATCAGGTCGAAGGGGCCGCCCTTTAGCGCCGTCCGCCAGTCGGCACAGCGGACCTCGGCGCGGGGGTCGCTCGCCAGCCGGGAGGCGACGGCTGAGGCACACGCCGGGTCCACGTCCACCGTCAGGAGGCGGGCCGCAGCGTCCAGCCCGGAGAGCAGCCAGGCCGTCCCCACCCCCCAGCCGCTGCCCAGTTCCAGCACCCGCCCGCCGGGACGCGAGGCCGCCAGCGTTCGCAGGAGCCGCCCGGTTTCGAGCGAGCAGGAGCGGGAGAAACCGTATGCCCCCGCCTCCTCCACTGCCCGCACGACGAGCGGCGGCAGGGCCAGCGCCGGAGGCGTCTCCCCCCGCGCCGCGAGCACCTGCCGCAGTTGCACGTCGTCGGCCCAGGGCAGCGAGCGAGGGTCCACCCAGGCGATGGGGCGGCCCTCCGGACTCGGCTCCAGCGCGAGCAGCCGCAGGGGATAGCACTCGGCGTCCACGCCCGACGCGCCGCGTAGGGTCACGGGGTCCCCAGCCACCTCACAGTGGGCGCCCACTTCCTCCCAGGCCTCACGCACCGCCGCCTGCGCCGCCGTCTCGCCGGGGTGAATGCCGCCGCCGGGAAGCGTCCAGCCGCCCCATTCCAGCCCGGTCATCAGCACGCGCCCGTCCTCCCGCTCGATCCACGCGCAGGCCCGGCCCACCCGCACGGGCGAGGGCGAGAGGTTAAGAAAGGACTTCATGCGGGCACCGTGTGAGCCTGGAGAAGACAGGCCGAAGCAGGGGCCACCGCTGACGCTCGTCCATACGTCCCACTCACAGCTCCCCCCGGTACTTCTCTACCAGGTCATCCAGCGCTTCCCGCAAGAGGCTAGCCTCGGTGCGCCCCAATGCACCCGACAGCTTGGAAAGGCGCTCAAGCTGGCTCTTGGGGTAGTAGTTGGACTTCAGGACCATCTTGCTCTCCACGTAGATGCAGGCCCGGCCCCGCCCCTCCCGCTTGGCCCGCAGCAGCGCCTCGTCAGCGGCGCGTTGCAGGTCGGCGAAGGTGTGGGCATGGGCGGGCCGCGCCGCCAGCCCCACGCTCAGGCCCAGGGTGCGCGGCCAGTGGGGGTCGCGGTGAATCTGGAAGTGCCGAATCACCTCGTCGAAGAGGATCAGCGCCGTTTCTGCTGCCGTCTCGGGAAGGAGCGCTGCGTATTCGTCGCCGCCCAGCCGTCCGATCACGCTGCCCGTCGGCAGGCTGCCCGACAGCAGCCGCTCCACCCCGCGCAGCACCCGGTCGCCCTCGGTGTGCCCCAGCGCGTCGTTCAGCGTCTTGAAATGGTCGAGGTCGAGCAGGGCCAGGGTGACGGGAGCGCCGCGCAACTCCTCGAAGGCGGTCTCGAACGCGGGGCGGGTCAGGATGTCGGGTCTGGGCACAGAAAGCCTCCTGGTTGGAATGCCCCACCATACATCATGCGGTCAAACATATATATGTTTGATCTCTTATGTTGTCGCAACGAGTAGGAATCCATCGTCTCAGTCGCACTTGAGCGCGACAGACTCAGATTGTTGGACTTATGGAGTTGACATTCTTGAGTCCAAGCGACTAGGATTCCGTCTGGAACGGCGAAAACCGCTCAGTCCGGGCGGAGGGAGCCCCAACGCATCTCATCCACAGGAGGTTCATCCATGCTCAAACCGTTAGGTGACCGTGTGCTGGTCGAAATCGTCGAGGAAGCCGAGCAGAAGACCGCTGGGGGCCTGTACGTGCCTGATACTGCCAAGGAAAAGAGCCAGCGCGGCAGGGTCATCGCCGTGGGCAACGGCAAGATGCTCGACAACGGCACGCGCGTCGCGCTCGATGTCAAGGAAGGCGACACCGTGTACTTCGCCAAGTACGGCGGCACCGAAGTGACGCTGGAAGGCAAGAACTACAGCATCCTCAGCGAGCGCGACATCCTCGCCATCGTCGAGTAAGACCCGCGCGAGAGGCCCCTGGGCCTCTTCTGCCGGGTCGGCACTTCCCCCTCTTTTTCCTGCACGCTTAAGGAGCAATCCACATGGCTAAACAGCTTGTATTTGACGAATCCGCCCGCCGCAGCCTCGAGCGCGGCGTCAACGCCGTCGCCAACGCCGTCAAGGTCACCCTGGGGCCGCGTGGCCGCAACGTGGTCATCGAGAAGAAGTTCGGCTCCCCCACGATCACCAAGGACGGCGTGACCGTCGCCAAGGAGATCGAACTCGAGGACAAGCTCGAGAACATCGGCGCCCAGCTGCTTAAGGAAGTCGCCTCCAAGACCAACGACATCACGGGTGACGGCACCACCACCGCCACCGTGTTGGGTCAGGCCGTCGTGAAGGAAGGTCTGCGGAACGTGGCGGCGGGCGCCAACCCGCTGGCCCTCAAGCGCGGCATCGACAAGGCTGTGGCCGTCGCCATCGAGGAGATCAAGAAGCTCGCCGTGCCTGTCGAGGACAGCGACGCGATCAAGAAGGTCGCCGGGATCTCTGCCAACGACGAGGCCGTCGGCCAGGAAATCGCCAACGCGATGGACAAGGTCGGCAAGGAAGGCGTCATCACCATCGAGGAGTCGCGCGGCTTCGACACCGAAGTGGACGTGGTGGAAGGGATGCAGTTCGACAAGGGCTACATCAGCCCCTACTTCATCACCTCCCCCGACACGATGGAGGCCGTCCTCGAAGACGCCTACATCCTGATCAACGAGAAGAAGGTTTCCTCTCTCAAGGACCTGCTCCCCGTGCTGGAAAAGGTCGCGCAGACGGGCCGCCCGCTGCTGATCATCGCCGAGGACGTGGAGGGTGAGGCGCTCGCCACGCTGGTCGTGAACAAGCTGCGCGGCACGCTGAACATCGCCGCCGTCAAGGCCCCCGGCTTCGGGGACCGCCGCAAGGAGATGCTGCGCGACATCGCCGCCGTGACCGGGGGGCAGGTCGTCTCCGAGGACCTCGGCCACAAGCTGGAGAATGTCGGCATGGACATGCTGGGCCGCGCCGCCCGTATCCGCATCACCAAGGACGAGACCACCATCGTGGACGGCCAGGGCAACCAGGCCGAGATTGACGCCCGCGTGAACGCGATCAAGGCGGAACTCGACTCCACCGACTCTGACTACGCCCGCGAGAAGCTGCAGGAGCGCCTCGCCAAGCTGGCGGGCGGTGTGGCCGTGATCCGCGTCGGTGCGGCGACCGAAACCGAGCTCAAGGAGAAGAAGCACCGCTACGAGGACGCCCTCTCCACCGCCCGCTCGGCGGTCGAGGAAGGCATCGTCGCGGGCGGCGGCACCACGCTGCTGCGCGTGATCCCCGCGGTTCGTGCGGCCGCCGAGGGCCTGACGGGTGACGAGGCGACCGGTGCCCGTATCCTGATCCGTGCCCTGGAAGAGCCCGCCCGCCAGATCGCCGTGAACGCTGGAGAGGAAGGCAGCGTCATCGTGAACGCGGTCATCAACTCCGACAAGGCCCGCTACGGCTTCAACGCCGCGACCGGCGAGTACGTCGAGGATATGGTTGCCGCTGGCATCGTGGACCCCGCCAAGGTGACCCGCACGGCCCTCCAGAATGCCGCCTCCATCGGTGCGCTGATCCTGACCACCGAGGCCATCGTCTCCGACAAGCCCGAGAAGGACAAGGCGCCTGCGGGCGCTGGCGCGGGCATGGGCGGCGACATGGGCGGGATGGACTTCTAACCAAGCTGTCGGACGGTAGCAAGCGACCGTCAACGAAAGAAGAAACCGGGACCTGTGCCCCGGTTTCTTCTTTTAGTTGTTGTGGATTGTGTGGTGCTTCCCCAGGCTACTTGAGCCGCTGATAACACAAAGTTGCAGTAGAAGCGGAGGATCAGGGCTCTGGCGGTAATCTGGTGGTAAACGACTCACAGGTGCAACGGACGATGCGGGTCGCGTTGAATTTTCTCCCGTCTATCTCGATTTCCGTCTGCCACGTAACCTCGATGTCCCCGCCAGGACTTGTGAAAGTCACCGTACCGTCAGGATTAGGCTGGACGGCGACGCCGCGGCCGCCGCCGCTCCTCACCCTAACGCCGCTGCCAGTACCTGACCCAACCGATACCCATGACCCACCTGATCCCCCTTCTGGTGAGGCTTTTTGAAGACGTTTGCCTGTGACAATGACCGTATCCCCGTTATCATCGGCGGGGGCATCTTCATTCGCGCTGGCAAAGCTGAGAATTCCGAGTGACAGGACAGAGAGCAGTAAGACTGATCGGCGCACGTTGAGCTCCTTGAGGGAACGGGCATCAGGCGAAGGGCGTGGGCGGCAGCAGGTGGGGCGAATTGTGCGCGGTGGAGCGCCATACATGCTGGTTGGTCGCCGATCTCCATACACCTCTTGATTTCGGCTCGCCTGTGTGCTAATGGCGCCGGCCAAGCGGTGCCGAGTTCCTTACACCAAACGGCAGCCAAATGCAAGGCTTGTGGCGACAGGTGCACTCCGCCTACGCTCTGGGAAGCCAGTACGTTCCCGTCCAGACGGGCTTGGGGAGATTGGAATGACAGACCTGCGTATCCTGATTCGGTGGTCCGCTTTGACCCTGGGTGCTTCGTTGGCTCTTCTCACCTCAGTGTCTGCCGTTCGCTCTACGGCGGCTCGGGCGTCTCTCGCCTTTGAGCGGCCAGCGGAATGGCTCATTGAGCAACCCAGCCCACATCCACAGCCGGGGACTGTAATCACCGTGATCAAAGGCGGCTGAGGCCGGGGCGACCAGCATGAACGCAGAGGCGAGGCAACGGTTCGGACCCGGTAGGATAGTGGGCGTTTGCGGCAGAAGACTCGACTTGCTGCGAAAGTAAGATTCAAAGGTGCAGAAGGCCGAATGCTAAGAGTGCAGATCTTTCGCCTTCGCCTTTAGCTTTCTGTTTTTTACGGTTCTTGCAGAATGTCTATTGTGCAGGACGATCACTCGGGTCCTTCGCTGGGAATCATGCCGAGATGTAGTAAAATGACCGAAACCTCATCGTTATGAGGCTCCTGCGCCAAACGAATGTATCTTTCGACCAGATTGTCAAGCTCCTGCCGTAGACTCCTGATCTCCTGACGCCGCAGGGGAAGATGAACCCAGGTGTTCACCTCCTTGACGTTGGTCGTTATGGGGTGATTTATTCGCATATCAGACGGCACGAACCGGCGGACGACCGTGGCGTTTTCGTCAAGTGAGATGTGAAAATCCCAAGTGACGGATTCCTGCTTGGCGACGCGTTTGAGGCCAGCCTTGAAATCGTCCCAGAGGGGGTCGAACTGCTGCTCGATGTGCTGCTCTATGAAATAGACGTCAAGATCCTTGACGATAAACGACGTGCTGACTGCACTGTAGAGCGCGGCGTTGGTTGAAGAATCATGACCTACTTGCACCACCAGGCCATGTTCTAGAAATTTATTAACCCAGTACAGCATCCGTTTGGCGGAGACGCCACAGCGCTTGCCTGCTTGCGACACGCTGCACGTGTTTGTCATAAACGGCACCAGCAGCCTGACCTTCTCTGTCTCCAACAGGGCAAGCGAACGGTCGGATACGCCGTGCAGGATGACAGGAGGGGCCGACATGATCCAGACTACATCGTTAGCCCCACACCTGACAGGTCGGGAAAACGCTGTCCAGAAGGCAAAAAAGGTTGTCATCCGCCCCAGTGCCTCGCCTTCTGATGCTGAGACTCTTGCCGAGTTGCTGGAAAAACAGCCCGGCTACTTCCACTGAGACGCACTCTTCCCAACTGACGCTCGGTAAGACCTTTAGGGGGCCGAGGAAGAACCTACTGGGGTTGTCAACATTTGAGAGGTAAAGGGCCGCCCCCGAACCTGAACCCACCAAAACGCAGAGCAGGAAAGGAGGCCGGGGCGTGCTGCTCCAGCTTTCTTCTTGCCGTGGGCTAGCATCGGAAAAATGTCTTCTCCCGATCTCTATGTTTTCTCCGGACTGCCTGGAACTGGCAAAAGCAGTCTGGCCCGGCGGCTCGCTCAACATCGGCGGGCCGCCTACCTGCGACTGGACACGGTTGAGGCGGCACTGTTGAATGCCGGGCACCGTGAAATCACGGTAGAGGGCTACGCGGTGGAATACGCGCTGGCAGAAGACAATCTGCTGTTGGGACTGAACGTGGTTGCCGACTGCGTGAATCCGCTGGCAGTTACGCGAGAGGCATGGGCCGAGGTAGCGCAGCGGGCTGGGAGCAGGCTCGTCAATATTGAAGTCGTCTGTTCGGACGCAGAGGAGCATCGGCGGCGGGTGGACGCCCGGTGGGAGGACGACTCTCAACATCTACCAAAGTGGTCGCCTCCCGACTGGGACGGGGTTCAGGAGTCTGTGTGGAAGTACGAATTTTGGAAGACGCCTAGACTGGTGCTCGATACAGCACACGGGACACCCCAGGAAAACTTTGCAGCGTTGCTGGACCTGCTCGGTGGGCAGGGCTGATGCCCCCCACCCTCCTCGTCGTCTCCGGCCTTCCCGCTTCCGGCAAAACCCATATCGGTTCGCGGCTGGCGCGGGAGCTGGGGTGGCCCTTCGTGACCAAGGACGAGTACAAGGCGATCCTGCACGACCATCTGCCGGGGCCGACCCGTGCCCAGGCCGGGCCGCTGAGTTTCGAGATCATGTACTACGTCGCCGGGGTGGTGCTGGCGGCGGGCGGGAACGTGGTGCTAGAAACCCACTTCTACCGGGGCGTCAGCGAGCCGAAGATTGAAGCCCTTGCTCGAACGCACGGCGCGGAGATCGTTCAACCCTTCTGCGAGGCGCCGCTGGACGAATTGCGGCAGCGACATTAGGCGCGGGTGGCCTCGGGTGCCCGGCCCCACATCGACCTGCCCATCGACCACGCCGAGTTGCCGGAGAGTACCTGCTGGACACCGCTGGCCCTGAACGCCCCCCTTCGCCGGGTGGACACCACCCAGCCTCAAGACAGCGCCGAACTCGCCCGCTGGGTGCGCGAGCAGGGCTGAGGGGAAGGCCCACCCGGAGCCTTCCCCTCTTTTGCTGACGGCTGAAAGCTGACTGCTCCCCTACGCCCCGTACTTCTGCAACTTCAGCGCGTTCGCCATCAGCAGCGGCATCACGTCGGTGCCCCGGCGCAGGCCCAGGCTGCCCTTCCCCGCCTCCTCCTCGGTGTAGCGGGCGGCCATATCCTTGCGGCCATAGCGGCTGTTGATCAGCAGCGGCACCGGGTGCCAGGAGTGGCTGGCGAGCTTGCTGGGGGTGGAGTGGTCGCCCACGATGCACAGCACGTCGGGCTGGAGTTCGCGCAGGCGGGACAGCAGGGCGTCGAACAGTTCCACCTTCTTCACCTTGGCGTGGAAGTCGCCGTCCTCGCCGGTCGAGTCGGTCTTCTTGATGTGGAAGTAGAAGAAGTCGTAGTCGGTCCAGTGCGCGGCGAGCGCGGCGACCTTGCCGTCTAGCGCGTCTTCTTCGCCCTCGACTTCCAGCACATCCATCCCCACCAGGCTGGCGAGGCCCTTGTACATCGGATAGGAGGCGATGCAAGCGGCCCGCAGCCCGTAGGTGTCCGCGAAGGACGGGAAGTGCGGCACGTCGCTGTAGCCCCGGAACAGCACCCCGTTGACCTGCGGCTCGTCCGCGAGCACGGCCTCGGCGCGGGCGACGAACTCGTTGACGAGGAAAGCGGTGCGCTCGCTGGCGGGGTCGCCTCCCACCGCCGTCTGGGGCGGCACGCCGGTTACCTGTGGGTCCACGTCGCTGAGGTTGGCGCCCAGGCCCTGCCCGGCCTCGTCCACGCCCTGCGAGCGGAAGACCACCACGAAGCGGTGCTCGGACTCGGTGTAGATCTCGACCGGGGTGCCGTCGATCTCGGGAATGGCGGCCCTGAGCCGCGCCACGATCTCGGCGTTCTTCTCGTCGCTGGGGCGCCCGGCGCGGCGGTCGGCGATCACGCGGCCTACCCCCAGCGAGGCGAAGTTGCCGCGCACCGCCACGTCCCCGGCCTTCAGGTGCACGCCGATGCCCACCGCCGAGAGCGCCCCGCGCCCCACCACGTAGCGCAGCGGGTCGTAGCCGAAGAGGCTCAGGTGCCCCGGCCCACTCCCCGGCGTGATCCCGGCGCCCACGAGTTCGACCTGCCCGAGCTGCGACTCCAGCGCCAGCGCGTCGAGGTTGGGCGTCTGCGCGGTCGCCAGTTCGGTGTCGCCGTTCACCGTGAGAGGCAGGCCGCCCACGCCGTCGAGCACGACCATCAGAATCTTGCTGTCGGTCTTCTTGGCGATGGTGCGAATGGTGTCCATCAGGTCGCTCATGGGGTTCAGTCTACGCGCAGGCCGGGGGCGCTCCAGCCCGCCCCACCGCAAGAAAGACATCCGGCGCGGGGGCCGGATGTCGGGGATGGCTGGCGGGTCAGCAGCTAGTGTTGCTTGATCTGCTCGTCAGTTTCCAGCAGGTCCACGCCCTCGCGGTGGGCCTCGGCCTCGGCCTCGGCTTCGGACATGGCGGGCTTGCGGGTGGCAAGAAAGGTCCCGATGATGGCGATGGCGGCCATCACGGTCCAGAACAGCGCCTGCGGCATATGAAAGGTGGGCACCCAGGGGTAGACCTCGTGGGCGGCTTCCAGCGTCTCCACGCCCAGCTTGACGGCGATCCAGCCCACCAGGGCGTAGGCCACGTTGTCCATCGCCGGGTAGCGGTTGAGCACCTTGAGAAAGACCGTCGCCGCGAAGCGCATCAGGATCAGGCCGATGATGCCGCCGATCACCACGATGGTCAGGCCCTGCTCGGGCGGCATGTCGCGCGGGATCAGCGCCACGCCCGCCAGGATGGAGTCCACGGAAAAGGCGAGGTCGGTGAGGTTGAGCAGCACCACCGTGGCCCAGAAACCCCGGCCCTTGGCCGCGCCGACGCCCTCGGCCTCGTTGTGGCCTTTCTTGACGAAGTGGCTGATGGCGAGGTAGGCGAGGTACAGGGCGCCGAAGGCCCGCAGCCACCAGTATTCCAGCACGTAGGAGGCCAGCAGCACGCCCAGAATCCGCAGCACGACCGCGCCGCCGATGCCGTAGGCGAGCGCCTTGCGTTGCAGGTCCACGGCAAGGTGCCGGACCATCACCGCGAGCACGAGGGCGTTGTCGGCCGACAGCAGCCCCTCGAGCAGCACCAGCGTGCCGAGAATGGCCCAGGTCTCGGCATTGAAGGGGGGCAGTTCGAGTCCAAACATAATCGGGTCAGTCTAGCGGCCCCGCCGGGTGAAAATGTCTGGAACCTTCAGACGATTTGCCCCTGTGCGTCCAGCGCCGGGTAGGGTTTGCCGCGCTCGCGGTAGCCGGGGGCGAGGTCGGGGTACCCCCACTCGAAGGCGAGGCGGGTGAGATCCTCCGGGGAAAGCTGCGGCGCGTCGTACATCCCGGCGACGAGGCGCTGGCGCTGCGCCTCGAACAGAATGGTCGCGGCGGCCACCGACACGTTCAGGCTCTGGACCATGCCGAACATCGGAATGACGATGTTGGCGTCGGCAGCCTCGGCTGCCTCATCGGAAACCCCCCATTTCTCGGCACCCAGCAGCACGCAGGTGGGGCGGGTGTAGTCGGGTTCGCGGTAGTCCACGCTGCGCTGCGAGAGGTGCGTGGCGAGGACCTGAAAGCCCCGGCCCTGCAACTCGCGCACCGCCGTCACCGCGTCCGCGTGCGCCTGCACCGGCACCCACTTGTGGGCGCTGCCGGAGGTGGCCGCGTAGGTGTGGCCCTCGAACGCGGCGAGCTGCCCGCCCTTCGGGGGCACGGCGTGGGCCTGCAAGACGCCCACCGCGTCGCAGGTCCGCACGATGGCCGAGAGGTTGTGCGGCTTGTTGACCGCGTCCATCAGGACCGTCAGCGTGGGCTGGCGCCGCCGCAGGACCCGCAGAATCTTCTGGTAGCGTTCGGGCGTCATCGGGCCAGAGGCTAGCGCACGGCGCTCAAGCCGCGCTCAACCCTCCTCCGCCCCGCACTCAGGCCCCGTCAGCTTGCGGGTGCTAGCACTGGGGGTATGAAGTTCGCCTTGCCCCTGGCCGCCCTGTTGGCCTCTGCCGCCCTCGCCGCCCCGACGGCAAAAGACGTGAACCGGGCCGCGACCCGCGCCGCCGGAGCACTCGATGGCGTGCTGCGAACCTGCCCGGTGAGCTTTGCGCGGGTGGGCACCGCAGACAAGCAGTGCGTGGGCGCGAGTGGCAGCGCCGAAGCGGTGCGCGGCAAGCTCAGCGCGGCGCTGGAGGGCGACCTCTACGGGGTGTGGCGCAGCCGCGACAGCCAGCGCAGTGTGTACAACTGGGTCCGCACGGCGGGCGGCTACGTGTATCTGCGCGTGCAGCCTGACCCGGAAGGCCGGGCTGGATCGCTCCTCTACTTCGACTTGCCCCCCGAGAGCGAGGGCGGCGCGGCAGCGACCCAAGCCGCGCCCCGCGTGACGGTGAAGCCCACGCCCACTCCGGCGGCCACGACGCCAGCGCCCCGGCCAAATCCCGCACCCCAGCCCACCCAGACGCCCCGCCCGGCTCCGGCTGCTGCGACGACCGCGCCCCGCTCGCTCGCTCCAGTCCCCTTCACACGGACCCTGCGGCTGCAAGCCCAGCGCATGAACGGCGCCGACGTCCGCGCGGCGCAGGACCGCCTGATCGCCCTGACCCGGCCCAGTGGCGGCGGTCGCGGCGATGGCTGGTACGGCCCGGTGACGGCGGCGACGGTGCGGGCCTTCCAGTCGGCCAATGGCCTCCCGGTGACGGGCACGGTGGACCGCGCGACCTGGACGCGGCTGTTCAGCGAGCAGGCCCGGACCTTCCCGGCCAGCAGCATCAAGTTGCCCTGAGGTCCGCCCCCGGCTGAAAAAAGCTCCCGCATGAGGTCGGGAGCGGAAGACCCGACTTCACCCGGCCGGGTTGAATTGTGGAACACCCTCAGTGTGCGGGCCCTGCATGCGAGTCCGATTTGGGCGGAGTCTGGGGGCCTTCATAGAAGGCACAGCCGCCCTGGCCAGAGCAGCCAGGGCGCTTCGGGTGGTGCACTCGACTGGATTCGAACCAGTGGCCTGCCCCTTAGGAGGGGGCCGCTCTATCCAACTGAGCTACGAGTGCGTAGCGGCAGGAGTATAGCAGCAGCCCCGTTGCAGCAGGAGCTTACTGGCTGGTGATCGGCGTGGGAACGTGCAGCTCGTAGCGGCCCAGGCCCTGGGTCTGGAGGCTGCGGCGGTAGGTGCTTTGACCGCTGGGCAGGTACACGTAGTGCTCGGCACGGCTCCAGCCTGCGGCAAACTGCCACTGCTGCCGCATGTCCGGGGCGGCGGTCTTGAAGGTCACGGTAACGGCCTTTTCCGCGTAGACGGCGCGGTCGTGGGTCATCAGGTCCAGGGTTTCGCCCGCTGCCCGCTGACCGTTGCCGTCGCGGTCCTGCCACATCACCCAGTGCAGCAGCAGGACGGGGGTGCCGGGAGCACTGACCTGAAGGTCGTCGGCGCCTTCCGGGAGCCAGTCTTCAATGGGCCGCGCTCGCCCGGACTGTTCGCGCCAGAGGGCCGGGTTGACCTCGGTGCGAGTGGCTCCGGCGGTCACGGCCTGCTGGTAGACACTTTCGCCCGACTCGGTCAGCAGGTTGAGGTACACGGTGGTCCCGGCGGGGGCGGCGGGGTGGCGTACCTCCACGCCGGTCGGCAGCTCCGGGCGGCCCCCGGTCGGCGAGGAAGGCCCGGCACCGCAGGCGGTCAGGGCCAGCAGGGACAGCAGCAGCAGGCGCTTCATTTCTGGCCTCCGCCCAGGGACAGGCCCTGGCTGGTGAAGTAGTCGGTGCGTTCGTGCAACCGGATGTTCAGCCGCTCGTCGGCGGACGGCAGGCTGTTCATGCTTACCAGGTAACGCCCCGGCGTGGCGCTGGGCTGCAACACCTGATGGCGGACGAGCGACCAGCCCTTGGTGCGGGTGCCCGTCTCGGTGCTGCGCCCGTCGGGGCTCACGAAGCGGTAGGTGAAGGCCTCAGTCGCGTAGCTGTAAAGGTCGTGCGTCTCGTACAGCACCTCGCCCGATTCCGGCGCCCCATTGCGGTTGGCGTCGCGGAACAGCATGAAGTAAAGGTTGCAGGTCCGCACCGTGTTCGGCGTGACCGTCACCTCCTGCATCCCGGCCGTCTCGCCGCCCAGGAAGGGGGTGGTGCAGGCGGGGTTCTTGGCCCACGTGTCAAGGCGGTACCCGTCCAGGAACAGGGTGGCCGAGGACGCCGCCGGGCCGGAGAGCGGCGTGAAGGTCACCACCTGGGACTGATACCCCCCAGTCTTCTCGTCCTTCACGAAGGCGACAGCGGCGAGCTTCACGTCGGTGGTGTCCTGAACCGTGGGGAACGTGAAGGACAGTTGCGAGGGCGGAAGGTAGGGCGTCGGGCGGGGGCCGGGGCCGGGGCAGGCGGTCAGCAGGGAGACGCACAGGGCGCCCACCCCCAGCAGCCGCATGGAAAAAGAGCCGGGAAGTGTGATCACTCCCCGACTGTACAAGGTAATTTTCGCACGTTGTGGCAGATTTGCCGGGGCCGCCCCTCAGCGGTTCATGATGTGAATCGCCTGCTTGTGGACGGCCTCGGCGGCCTCCAGCATCGTCTCGCCCAGGGTGGGGTGGGCATGGATGGTCAGGGCCACATCGGTGGCGGTCGCGGCCATCTCCAGCGCGAGGCTGGCCTCCCCCAGCATGTCCGACGCGTGCGGCCCGACGATATGCACGCCGAGCAGCAGGTCGGTGTCCTTTTCCACGACCATCTTCACGAAGCCGTCGGTCTGCTGCAGGGTCATCGCGCGGCCCGACGCCGAGAGGGGGAACACGCCGATCTTGACCTCGTAGCCCTTTTCCTTCGCTTCCAGTTCAGTCAGGCCCACCCAGGCGAGTTCGGGCGAGGTGTAGACCACGCCGGGGATGGCGACGGCGTCCTGCGCAGCGGGCTTCCCGGCGATGACCTCGGCGGCGACGAGGCCCTCCTTCATCGCCTTGTGGGCCAGCATGGGGTTGCTCGCCACGTCCCCGATGGAATAGATGTGCGGCACGTTGGTGCGCTGCTGCTCGTCGGCGGGGATAAAGCCCCGGTCGGTCACGTGCACGCCTGCCGCCTGCGCGTTCAGGCCGTCGGTGCGGGGACGGCGGCCGACGGCCACCAGCACGCGGTCGAAGACCTCCACCCGCTTCTCGCCGGTCTTCACGTTCTCGATCTCGACGTGGATGCCGTCGTCCTTTTGCACGGCGCTGTTGGCCTTGGTCTGGGTCTCGAACTCGATGCCCTGTTTCTTCATCGCCCTGCCGAACTCGCGCACGGCGTCGGCGTCGGCGCCGGGGATGATGGTGGGCAGGAATTCGATGATGCGGACCTGGGAGCCGAGGTTGTTGTACACGTGCGCGAACTCGAAGCTGATCACGCCGCCGCCCACGCACAGCATCCGCGCGGGAATGGGGTCAGGCACGACGAGCGCCCCCGTCGAGTCCACGATGCGCTGCTGGTCCACCTCGATGCCGGGCAGCCGGGCGGGTTCGGACCCGGTGGCGATGATGATGTTCGCCGCTGTGTAGGTCTGGTCCCCCACCTGGACGGTGTGCTCGTCCACGAAGGAGGCCTGGCCCTTCAGGGACGTGACCTTGTTCGCCTTGAACAGGCTGCTCACGCCGCCGGTGAGCTTCTTCACGATGCCGTCCTTCCAGCCGTTGAGCTGGGCGACGTTCAGCGTCTGCTCGCCGAAGGTCAGGCCGAACTCGGAGGCGTGGCGGGCCGCCGCCATCTGCTCGCCCGCGTGCAGCAGGGCCTTGGTGGGGATACACCCCACGTTGAGGCACACGCCGCCCACCGACTCGCGCTCGGCGCAGGCCACCTTCAGCCCGAGCTGCGCCGCGCGGATCGCCGCGTGGTAGCCGCCCGGCCCGGCCCCGATCACGAGCACGTCAAAGTCCATCTGCTTGGTCATGGGGGGCAGTCTAGCGCCCACCCGGAGGCGGCCCGTGTCCCGCAGCCGGAAGTCGGAGTGCGGGCGGCCATCCGCACGGGGGGTGAGTCCGGGCAGGCGGGACGCTACGCCTCCAGAAAGTCCGTCACCACCCGGTTGAGCACCCACCAGCCCCCCGGGGTGGCCCTCAAGCGGTCTCCCTCCAGCATGAGTAGGCCGCGTTCCACGTTCGCCGCGAGGGGCGTGGCATACCGCGTCCGCATGTCCACCCCGCTGCGCCGCGAGAGGTCGGCCAGGTCCAGCCCCGCCCGCAGCCGTAGCCCCATGAACAGAGCGTCGGTGACGTACTCCTCGGGGGTGATGGCCTCGGCCTCTCCCCCCTCCCCCGTGAGCCAGTCGTGCAGGTGAGGGTTGGTGCGCCGCAGGGTCAGGACCTCACCGCCCGGAGTGGCCGGATAGTGCCCCGCCGCTCCCGGCCCCAGCCCCAGATACGTGCGCCCCTCCCAGTAGGCGAGGTTGTGGCGCGACTCCTGACCGGGGCGGGCGTAGTTGCTGATCTCGTAACGGGAGAAGCCCAGGTCGGTGAGGCGGGCTTCCGTCTCCTCGAAGCCCCGGCGCTCGTCGTCCTCCTCCACCGTCACGCCCCGGCGGGCGAACTCGGTGCCCGGTTCGATGGTGAGGGTGTAGGCGCTGACATGGCCCACGCCCAGCTCGACGAGGCCACGAATGTCACTCTCCAGCGGTTGCCCCGGCACCGCCGTGATGAGGTCGCCGCTGACCCGGAAGCCTGTCTCTACCAGCGTTGCGACGGCCTCCCGCGCCTGCCGGGCGTCGTGCTGGCGGCCCAGAAACTTCAGGGTGGCGTCGTCGAGGCTCTGCACGCCCACCGAGGCGCGGCCGAACCCGAGGTCACGCCACAAGGCCGCCCGCGCCGGGCTAACCGTGCCGGGATTAATTTCCAGCGTGTTCTCGGCACGGCCCCAACCCAGGTGACGGCGCACGCTTCCCACCAGCGCCGTGATTTCCGCGTCGCGCAGGAAGCTGGGCGTCCCGCCGCCGATATAGACGGTATCGAGGTCCACCGGGTACTCGTCCGCCAGCCGCGCCGCTTCCTCCTCCACCCGCTCCAGATACCGCTCGACCAGCCCGGCCCGCCGCGTCAGGACGTGGAAGTCGCAGTAGGGGCAGATGGTCGGGCAGAAGGGGACGTGGACGTACAGGTGACGGACGGTGGGGTCGAGGACGGGCGCGGGCACGGGGGCAGGGTAGCCGGGAAGTGGAAAGCGGTGCGCGGTGCAGGTTGCGTTTGCCCCGCCGCGTTCAGACGGATGGTTGCTGGGTCAGGAAGGCCCGCAGACGCTCCGCATACGGCCGCCGCTCCTCCGGTGTCGTCGTGCGCCGCTCCGGGGTGAGGACGTAGAGGTTGTCATCCATGTAGCGCGGAAAGACTTGGAGGTGGTAATGCCACACGTCCTGCCCTCCACTGGGTTCATTGTGCTGGCGAGTGGAGATGCCGTCACAGCCGCAGACAGCTTTGAGGGCCAGGGCGATCACGCGGGACATGTCGTGTATAGCCGCCCCATAATGTGCGGGAAGCTCATACAGGTTCTCGAAGTGCTCGTTGGGCACGATCACGACGTGGCCCGGATTGTTGGGCCACCAGCAGGAGGAGATGAAGGCCGTGACGAGTTCGCCACGCCGCACGATGTCTTCCAGCTGAGTGTAGGGCAGGGGGCGCGGTACGCCCCGCACGACATCGCAAAAGGGGCAGTCGTAGGACTCTGGGGCGTGGTTGTGCATGGGGCTCACCCTACCCGCCGACGCCGACCCCTACCGCCCGTGTGGCGTGGCGTCCATCCAGGCTTCCAGGGCGGCGCGGACGCCCTCCGGGGCGGCGACCACGACGGGCACGCCCAAAGACGCGGCGGCGCTCGCGGCGGGGCACTCGCCCTCCGCGCCCCCGAGGTCCAGAGCCGCCGTCCAGGCCGTGAAGGTTCCGCCCTCGCGGTAAACCACGCCTCCCCCGTCCTCCACCTCCCGCTCCGGTAGCGTGACCTCCGGCCCGGCGGTCAGCGCCCGCTCCCCCACGACCACCACGCCGCGCACCGGGCTTTCGTGTAAGGCAGCGAGCAGCGGCGTCAAGCCCTCGTGGACGAGGAGGCGGACCTCGCCCTTGCCGTCGAGGGCTTGCAGGGCGGCGGGCAGTTCGCCTGCCAACTCCGGGGGCGCGGCGACGAGCCAGCGGTGGCCCCCTGCCCGGCCCTCGAACAGGGCGCAGGCCGAGCCGTAGAGGTCCGTCCAGGTGCGGGTGTGGTTCATGGGGGTCAGCATACCGAGCCGCCCTCCCGCTCCTGCTCCAGTCGCCTCAGCAGGTCCCGCGCCCGGCGCCCGCACCAGCCGGGGCCGAAGTGCCCGCCCGCCACGTCGCGCAGGTAGTCCAGCAGCAACCGGCGGTCGAGGTGCAGGGCGCTGACCTCGTCTTCCAGCCCGGTGAGGCGGGCGCGGGCCGCCTCCAGCTCGGCCTCCCGTGCGGCGACCTGCCCGCGCAACTCGCCGAGTTCGGCCCGGACCTCTCCGCGCAGCCCCGCCGCCTGGGTCCACGCCGCCTCGCGGCCCCGCAGCAGCAGCGTCAGCCCGCTGAGCAGCAGCCCGCCCATCCCCGTGAGGGCGGCGAGCAGTTCGGTGGGCGTGAGTTGATCCATAGACACCTCCAGGCAGGGGCGCGACCTCTCGCATCTTCCTCCCCGTTCTGTTGAGAGCGGATTTTGAAGCCGGATTTCGTGGAGGTCATTGTGTCCCCCAGCGCCCCACCTGTCAAGCGACCTGTCGCAACCCGGCTTGCGACGCGGTCCAACTGCGGGTATGCTGGGCAGGACCGACCATGACCGAGACGGCTCCCCCCCTGAGTGCCCCCGAAGCGGGCGAGTTCCTGCGGCGCAAGCTGCGGGAACGGGGGCTGACGCAAGCTCAGCTCGCGGCGCGGGCGGGGATTCCCGACCCCGGGTACCTCAGCCACCTGCTGAAGGGGCGGGTCAACGTGGCCGGGTCCAAGTACCTGCGGGCCATCGCGGGGGTGCTGGGGCTGACAGCGGGGGAACTGCGGCGGATCAACCCGGCGCTGGTGGTAGAGGAGGTCGCGCTCCCCGCCCTCCCCTCCCCGGACATTCCCGAGGGACTGCGTGAGGCGGGCGAGCGGTACGCGGCGGTCGATCCGCTGATCGCGCACCCGAAGGTGCAAGCGGCGCTGGCGCAGGCCGGGAACTTCTACGGGCGCGGGCCGCAGACCGCGCCGGAGTGGTTCCGGTACTTCACCAGCGTGCGCGAGTGGATCGAGGTGGACCCGTGAGCGAACTGGGGGCGGCCTTTCTGGAGTTCGTGGACCGGGTGCACGCCGCGCACGGCTACGAGACCGATTTCTGGAGGCTGGCGGCCAGCCTGGATATTCCGGTGGCACCGGGGCCGTTCAGCAGCACGGTATCGCTGCCGCGCACGGTGATCACGCTGGAGGAAGGCGTGTACCGCAGCGAGCGCACCTTCGTGAAGATGCACGAGGTCAGCCACGCCCTGCTGCGCGACAGCGGCATTGAGACCGAGTTGCGCTGGCAGGCCGACTCGCCGGAGGACTTCCGCGCCCAGGTCGAGGCCTACTGCAACTACGGGGCCGCCCAGCTCCAGATGCCGGGGCCGCTGCTGGACGAAGCCCTGCGCCGCTATGGGGTCAGCCCCGGCGCCGTGCTGCACTTGGCCGAGGTCAGCCGCACCAGCCTGCCGGTGGCGATGCGGCGCCTGGTCTACGGCCGCCTCGAACCCGACGCGCACCGCGCCGCTTTCGTGACCCAGCGCAGCTACGTGCGCGACGTGGCGAGCGCCAACATTGCCCTCGATTTCGGGGTGGGCACCCGCATCCCCGAGATCGCCCTGCGCCGCCAGGATGCCCGGCTGCGGCGGGTGCCGCGCGAGTACGGAACGGGGCTGACCCTGGGAACGGTGGCGTGGTGAGGGAGCCTGGGGTGAGGGGCAGGGGACCCTTTGCGACAGTCGGGGGGTGAGCACCGAACCCCTCCAGCCCCTGGACTCCGCCCTGGCCGCCCCGCTGCTGCGCGGGTTGCGCGACGTGATGGCGCGGCACGGCGCCCTGAGCCTGCGTGCCCGCGCCGGGGAGACGGGCGTCCTGGCCCGCCCCGCCGCCCTGCACCTGACCTGAGCGCAGGCGGCGGCCCTCCCGGAGGGCACGGTGTTGGAAGAGGAACGCGACGAGGTGACCTTCTACGCCGACCTGCTGATGGCCCTGCTGCGCGTGAACGTGGGGCGGGCCGAGTTCAGGGAGGGCAGCCGCCTCGCCTTCGTGCCCGACGCGCGGGAGCCGGGCGGCGTGGCCTTTGTGGGCGAGGGAATTGTCTTCGCGCCCCGGCAGGCCTGACGGACCAACCTTCAGCAAAAAGCCCCCGCCTGTCGCGGGGGGGGTTTCTGTGGCGCACCCTGTAGGACTCGAACCTACGACCGACCGCTTAGAAGGCGGTTGCTCTATCCAACTGAGCTAAGGGTGCAGGGCTAGGCGCTGGGGAACGGAAAAAGCCTCCGCGGGGGAGGCTCAAATCTGGAGCGGGATCACGGATTCGAACCGAGGCCAGAAGCTTGGAAGGCTGCTGTGCTACCACTACACCAATCCCGCCCTGCTGCGCGTGCTGAGGCCCTTCCGAAGAAGGTGGTCGAGGCGACTGGATTCGAACCAGCGACCCCTTGGTCCCAAACCAAGTGCGCTACCGGCCTGCGCTACGCCTCGTGACCTGCACCCGCGCGGAAGGCATGATAGCAGAGGCGGGGGCGGCCGTGTCCAGAGCCCGTGCCCAGAGGGAGTATGCTGGGAGGCTGTGAACGCGGCGGCCCGTGTCAAGACCTACCTCGACCTCGTGAAGTTCGAACACACCGTGTTCGCGCTGCCCTTCGCCTACGCGGGAATGCTGCTCGCCAGCATGGAGGTGAACGGCACCGGCTGGCCCGGCTGGGAGGTGCTGCTGTGGGTCACCGTGGCGATGGCCGGGGCACGCACCGCCGCGATGGCCGCCAACCGGGTGATCGACCGCTTCATCGATGCCCGCAATCCCCGCACCTCGGGCCGCGAGGTTCCCAGCGGCAAGGTCCGCCCCACGCAGGCGTGGGGGCTGGTGGTGGGCAGCCTCGCGGTGATGGCGTATGCGGCGGCGCAGCTCAACCCCCTGTGCCTCTTGCTGTTGCCGCTGGCGGTGCTGTTTTTGATCGGCTACCCGTACACCAAGCGCTACACCTGGCTGTGCCACGCCTGGCTGGGCGTCACCGACGGGGCGGCGGCGGCGGGCGGCTGGATCGCGGTGACGGGCGAGTTCGCGCCCGGCGCGTGGCTGCTGTGGGCGGTCGTGATCTTCTGGATGATCGGGCTGGACGTGATCTACGCGACCCTCGATTACCGCTTCGACCGCCAGAACGGCATTCAGAGCATTCCTGCCCGCTTCGGCATCCCCCGCGCCCTGCGGATCGCCGCCGCGAGCCACGCCCTCACCTTTGGGCTGCTGCTTGCGGTGGGCGTGGTCACGGGGGCGAGCGTGTGGTATTACCTCGCCGCGCTCGTCATGGGGGGCATCTTGCTGTACGAGCACCGCATCGTGAATCCCGACGACCTCGGGCGGGTCAATGTGGCCTTTTTCGATGCGAACATGTGGCTGGCCCTTACCATGCTGGCGGGCGTCATCCTGGACGTGATGTGGCGCACCCTGACCTGAGCGGGCTGGTGCCGCCGGACGCCGCCCAAGCCTTCCGGGACGGCGAGGAGCGTCTCGCCCTGACCCGGTTGCGCCGCGCCCAGGCCCATCAGGAGACCGGGAGCCTCCGCTGGGCCATCTTGGAGCGCCTCTGCGGTCTGGTCCTGATTCACCTGCTGCGGGAGGTGGAAGGCACCTTTGCGCTGGAGCGGGCCGACCCCATTCTCGACGCGGCGGGGGTGCCCCGGCCAGGGCTGGAATGGTTGGAGGATGAGGACGCGGGCCAGGGGGGCAGGGTGCCCTAGAATTCCTCTCATGCACGCCGGGAGGAAGGAAACGCCTTGACGCTGGAGAGTTCCGACACCGAGTTCGCAGCGACCCACGCACCCTACGCTGCCGAGGGCACGCTCTACCCCGGCCGCGAGGGCAGCCCGCTGCTGGAGTTCGCGGCGGGGGGGCGGGTGCTGTATCTCTTTGACCGCAGCGGCCCCTACGCCGCCCGGCCCGGCCCCGCCCGCTTCGTGATTCACGGCCTGCTGGACCCGGCGGGCACCTGGCGGTTGGAGGAGGACAAGGCGCACGAGGAACAGCTCGAGATCCTGGGGGTCTCGGCCGTGACGGGGCGGGGCCGCGTCCTCAGTGTGGGCCGCCAGATCTGGGCCGTTCAGGCGCGGGTGCCGCTCGTCCTGGGCAGCGTGGGTAGCCTGCCTTCCGCCCGTCCGGGGGACTGGGTGGCCTTCCGGACCCTGCCCCCCCTCCACGGGTTTGTCCCTCCCCTTCCCTGATCCCGGCTTCATGAAGAGGTGAGGAACGCGTGTGGCCCAGATGGGTCTTTACTCAAGACTGCAGCCTCCGGCATAGTGTGATGGATCCATGACGCACCTTCTGCTGCCGCTGCCCGCCGAGCCTTCTGCGCCCGAGGAAGCGTGCCTGGTCATGACGGATCTGGTGGGCAGCACCCGCATCGCGCACAGGCTGTCGCTGGGCGCCTACGCCGCGCTGATGGCCGAGTTCGTGCAGGTGCTGATGCTGAGTTTCGAGGTGCATGGGGGGCAGGTGCTGCAGCACCAGGGCGACGCGGTGCTGGCCCTGTGGCCCGCCGAGGCGGCGCAGCAGGCCCTGCGAGCAGCGGTGGGCGCCCATGACCGGGCCGCGGGGCTCGGACTGGCCGGGGCGCTGGGCCTGCAGCTCCGGGTGCGTTCAGGAGTCGCGGCGGGCGAGGTCGTCACCGGCATGGTGGGCGGGCAGCCCAGCGCGTACGGCCTTCCCGTCAACTACGCCCGGCGCCTGTGCGACGCGGCCAACCCCGGCGAGACGCTGGTCTGCGGGGCGGCGGCCCGTGCGCTGGGTCCCGGCGTGCCGTTGCTGCCCCGCACCCTGCCGCCCCTGCGGGGATTTGGCCCCCACAGCCAGGCGTACCGGGTGCTGGTGCCCGCCGCCCCAGCCGCGACCCCCATGAAAACTGGTTAAGCGGCCGGGCCGTCTTCTCATGAGAACGGTTCATAGACTGACCGCATGGAACGCAAGCCTCTGGTCCTCGTTATCGAGGATGAAAAAGACATTGCCCGCTTTATCGAGCTGGAGCTGGCCGCCGAAGGGTATGCCACCGAGGTGGCCTTTGACGGCGTGACCGGCCTGAGCAAGTTCCGCGAGGTCAACCCGGACCTCGTGATCCTCGACCTGATGCTGCCTGTGCTCGACGGCCTGGAGGTCGCCCGGCGCATCCGCAAGACCAGCAACACGCCCATCATCATCCTGACGGCCAAAGACGGCATTCAGGACAAAGTCGAGGGGCTGGACTCGGGCGCCGACGACTACCTCATCAAGCCCTTTTCCATCGAAGAACTGCTCGCCCGCGTCCGTGCCCATCTGCGCCGGGTGAACCCCGCCGTCACAGGAGAGGTGCGGGTGGCCGACCTGGTGATGAACCTCGACGGGCGCGAGATTTTCCGGGGCGGGCGGCGGGTCGAGCTGTCGGCCAAGGAGTTTGAGCTGCTCGAGCTGCTCGCACGCAATCCCGGCAAGGTCTTCTCCCGCTTCGAGATCGAGGAAAAAGTCTGGCCCGAGTACACCGGGGGCAGCAATGTGGTCGACGTGTATATCGGCTACCTGCGCCGCAAGCTTGAAGAAGGCGGCGAGCGGCGCCTGATTCACACCGTGCGCGGGGTGGGGTACGTGCTGCGCGAGGAGTAAGCGGCGGGATGCGGGGGGGGTACACTGCCGGGCGTGACGGGTTTTCCTGACGCGCCCGGCTTCCCTGTATCCCAGGGCCGCTGCCCCCCTGCCCCGGCGGAGGCGGCTCCGTGAGCCTGCGCTGGCGCCTGACCCTGTTTTACACCGGGCTGGTCGCGCTGGTGCTGGCGGCTGTATCGGTGGCGGTGTTTTTCACCATTCGGGGCAGCTTGGTGGGCAATCTGGAGCGCGAACTGAGCAACACCTACGTGCTGCTGCGGGACGTGGTGCCGGGACTGAACCTCAAAAACCCCCTGACCTCGCGCGAACGGGACGCGGCCGGGATTCTACCCCAGGCCCGTTACCTCTTTCCCGACGACGCTATTCAGGTCGAGGAGCTGCCCACCTACGACCTCGCCTCGCTTCAGGAGGACTTCGCGGCGGCGCGGGACCCACGGGCACGGGGACAGTTTCTGGATTTTCTGCGGGGTCTGGCAGGCAGTCGGCGGCAGACCATCGGCATGAGCGGGGACAACCCGGTGCGGCTGTCCGACGAGGAACTTACCCGCCTGATCGGGTCGCCCGACGGGCGCATCCTGGTCGAGCGGGAAGTCCAAGACCCCTACACCGAGATCCGCCGCCCGCACCGCTTCCTGGTGGCGCTGGGGCCGCTGCAACTCGACCCCGGAGCGCCCCCCAACCTCGCGGTCGCCTACATCGGGCGCCCGCTCGACCCGGCGCTGCGGACCCTGGCGCAGCTTCAGCAGGGAGTGCTCGCACTGAGCCTGCTGGGGCTGCTCGCGGCGGCGCTGGGGGCCTACGTGCTGGCGGGACAGGCGCTGCAACCCCTGCGGCGGGTCCAGCAGGCCGCCGAGGGCATCGGCGGGCAGAATCTGGACGAGCGGGTGCCCGTGCCCAGGACCGGGGACGAGGTGCAGGCACTCGCGCAGGCGCTGAACGCCATGCTGGGCCGCCTCCAGGCCAGTTTCGAGGCGCAGCGCCGCTTTACCTCGGACGCCAGCCACGAACTGCGGACCCCCGTCACCGCGATCAGTGGGCACGCGGGCTACCTGCTGCGGCGCACCAACCCGACCGGGCAGCAGCGCGAGAGCCTCAACATCATCCGCTCAGAATCCGAGCGCCTCACCGCCCTGATCGCCAGCCTGCTGGAGCTCGCCCGCTCGGACAGCGGGGCGCTCACCCTGACCCGCCAGCCCATCCTCTCGACCCTCTTTCTGGGCGAGGTGGCCCGCGAACTCGCCCCGCTCGGGCAGGCGCAAGGCACGGCATTGCGGGTCACGGGCGAGGAGGTGGCCTTCGAGGGCGACCCCGACCGCCTCAAGCAGGTGCTGATCAACCTCGTGGGCAACGCGCTCAAGGCCGGGGCCACCACCGTGACCCTGACGAGCACCCCGCAGGAGGAGGGGCGCGAGGTGCGCCTCAGCGTGGCGGACGACGGCCCCGGCATTTCGCCCGAGCACCTCTCGCGCCTCTTCGACCGCTTCTACCGGGTCGAGGACAGCCGCAGCCGCGACCAGGGCGGCGCCGGACTGGGCCTGAGCATCGCCAAGGGCATCGTGGACGCGCACGGCGGGCGCATCTGGCTGGAAAGCGAGGTCGGGAAGGGGACAGTGGCCCACGTGCAGCTTCCGGTGGGCGACGTGCCGACACTGGAAGAGGAAGACGTGCCGTGAGTGGAGGCTCCCACCGAACCTTCAATCCCGGCCTGAACCGCGTCACCCTAGGTCACTTCGAGGGGCTTCCGGACGGGGTGGCGGGCGCCTGCTGCTCGCAACCTCGGCGGGTGGGGATGAGGGCGTGAGGGCTTCTCCCCACTTACCCCAGCATCAGCGCGTGCAACTCCTCCATCAGCTCCTCGCCCTCGGCGGTCGTGCGGGCGACGAGGAAGATGGTGTCCTCGCCCGCGATGGTGCCCACGATGTCGTCGCGGCGCAGGCGGTCGAGCAGCAGCGCCACTCCGGTCGCGTGGCCGTCGGCGGTGCGGATGACCAGGATGTTCTCGCCCCGGTCCACGTCCTTGACGAAGTTTTGAAAGAGGCGCCCGAGTTCTTCTTCCACCCCCTGATGCCCCGCCATCTGCGCCAGAGCGTAGCGGTGGCGGCCCTTGCCGACAGGCACGCGCACCAGCCGCAGCTCGTTGATATCGCGGCTGACGGTGGCCTGGGTGACCTGAATGCCCTCCGAGCGCAGGCGCTCGACCAGCTCAGCCTGGGTGGAGACGCTCTCGCGGGCGATGATGTCCTGAATGCGCTTCTGGCGCTGGTCCTTGCTGAGCACACGTCATGGTATGCAGGCGGGGTGAATAAGGCAAACGGGGGTGTCAGCGGGCCGTCCCGCGCACCCGCCGCGCCTCGTCCAGCAGCCTGCGGGCCACCTCGCGCTTGCTCAGGCGGGGCCAGGCCTCGTGCGAGCCGTCCGGGCGGACCAGCGTGACCTCGTTGTCGTCGCCGCCGAACGCGGTGCCCTCGCGCGTGGGGTAATTGAGCAGGATGAAGTCGGCGTTCTTGCGCCCGGCCTTGGCTGCCGCCCGTTCCACCCCCGCGTGCGTCTCCATCGCAAAGCCCACCAGGACACGCTCCCCCTTCTCCCGCCCCAGCTCCGCGAGGATGTCGGGATTGGGGGTGAGGGTGACCGTCACGTCACCCGCGACTTTCGCCTGTTTCTCGGTGGCCGCCTCGGCCGCGCGGTAGTCGGCCACCGCCGCCGTCATCACGACGATCTGGGCGTCCTGCGCTGCGTTCAGCACGGCGTCTCGCAACTCCAGCGCCGTCTCGATGCGGCTCACGGTCACGCCGGGAGGGTCGGGAAGGGTGACTGGCCCCGTCACCAGCGTCACGCGGGCGCCCCGGTCCCGCGCCTCCTCGGCCACCGCAAAGCCCATCTTGCCGCTGCTGGGGTTGCTGATAAAGCGCACCGGGTCGAGGTATTCGCGGGTCGGCCCGGCGGAGACGACGACGTGCAGGCCCGCGAGGTCCTGGGGAACCGGGGGCGTGAGCAACGCCAGCACCGCCGCCGCGATCTCCTCCGGCTCGGCCATGCGCCCCAGGCCCGACCCCTCCCCCGCTGTTCCAAACGCGCCGACCTCCGGCCCCAGGAAGCGGTGCCCCCAGCCGCGCAGCGTCTCCGCGTTGGCCTGCACCGCCGGGTGGGTCCACATCTTCTCGTTCATGGCGGGCACCCACAGCACGGGGGCGCGGACGCTCAGCAGCGTGGCCGAGGCGAGGTCAGAGGCGTGCCCCCCCGCCGCCCGCGCGAGCAGGTCGGCGCTGGCTCCCACCACGACGACCGCGTCCGCCCGCGCCAGGGTCAGGTGCTGCGCGTCCGGGCGCGGCGAGAACCACGTCGTGTCGGTGGCGACCTCGTGCGCGGCCGCGGTGGCGAGGCTGAGTTCAGTCACGAAGGCGAGGGCCGCGTCGGTGGCGATCACCCGCACCTGGGCTCCGCGCTCGCGCAGCCGCCGCAGCACCGAGGGGGCCTTCACGGCGGCGATGCTGCCCCCCACAATCACGAGGATGAGGGGACCGGGCGGCGTTGGAACAGTCGGGGCGGGCGCAGTCACCCGGTCAGTCTAGAGGCCCGCCCGCTGCGCCATCTGGCCTACCGGGGCCGGGACCCCCGGACGTTAGACTCTCCCGCATGACCACAACCCTGAATGCGGTCGAGCGCGTGCTCACCGTTTCCCAAGAGGCGACCCGCTGGGACACCTACGCTCCCCGTTTCGAGGCCCTGCTCGCCACCGACCTCGCCGCCGAATCGGTGCCCGGCTGGCTGGCCGAGTGGAGTGCGCTGGAGGCCGAGCTGGGGCAGGCGGGCAGCAAGCTCGCCACCCACGCCGACCTCCACACGGACGACGCGGCAGCCCAGGCCCGCTACGCCCGCTTTCTGGAGGAAGTCTCCCCCCAGGCGCAGCGCACCGGGCAGGCCCTGATCGAGAAACTGCTCGCGGTGCCCGGCTACCAGCCCGCCCCCGACTTCGCCCTGACCTACCGCCGGATGCGCGACGAGGCCGCCCTCTTCCGTGAGGCCAACGTGGACCTCGGCGTGACACACGAGGCGCAGATGAACCGCCACGGGGTCATCACCGGCAATCAGCAGGTGGCGCTGGACGGCGAGACGCTAACCGTGCCACAGGCCAAGCAGCGTCTCGACCACCCCGACCGCTCGGTGCGCGAGGCCGCGTGGCGGGCGCTCGCCGCCAGCAACGGCGAGGTCGCCCCGCAGCTCGACGCGCTGATGCTGGAGCTGCTCCCCACCCGGCACCAGCTCGCGGCGAATGCCGACCTGCCCTCCTTCCGCGACTACATGTGGAAGCGACTTGACCGGGTGGACTACACCCCGGAAGACTGCCGCGCCTTCCACGAGGCCGTGCGCGACGAGGTCGTGCCCCTCGCCGCCGAGATCGTCGGGAACATCGCCGCCCGGCTGGGGCTGGATTCGGTGCGGCCCTGGGACTACAACCGCAACAACCTCCTCGACCCGGAAGGCCGCGAGTCGCTGAAGCCGTTCACGACGGGAGCCGAGCTGGAGACGCTGGCGCAGCAGGCTTTCGACGGTCTGGACGCCGAACTCGCCGGGCGCTTCGGGCAGATGCGGGAGGGGGGTCTGCTGGACCTTGAATCGCGCCCCGGCAAGATGACGCACGCCTACTGCCAGTACTTCCCGGTCGAGAACCAGCCGTTCGTGCTGATGAACGTGGTGGGCACCGCCGAGGACGTGCGGGTGCTGTTCCACGAGGTCGGACACGCCTTCCACGGCTTCCTGAGCGGCGCCGCGCAACCCCTGGTGTGGAACCGCTGGAGTCCCATCGAGTTCGTGGAGATTCCCTCCATGGCGATGGAGTTCCTGACGCTCGACCACCTCGGGCATGTGTTCTTGGCGGAAGAACTCGGCCGCTACCGCGAGAAGCAGCTTCAGGGCGTGGTGGCCTTCCTGCCGTGGGCCGCGCAGATGGACGCCTTCCAGCACTGGCTCTACGCCGAGGCGGGCGACGGCGTGACAGTCGCGGACCTCGACGCCAAGTGGCTGGAACTCGACAAGACTTTCCACCCGTTCGTGAACTGGGAGGGGCTGGACGAGGGCGTCCGCGCCAAGGGCTGGCAGTATTACCACATCTTCCGGGCGCCCTTTTATTACATCGAGTACGCGATGTGCTACCTCGCGGCGGTGGGCATCTGGCGGCAGGCGCGGCAGGACCCGGCGGGGGCGCTGGAGCGGTACAAGGCCAGCCTGCGCCTGGGGAACACCGTGCCCGTGCCCGAGCTGTACCGCGCCGCCGGGGCCGAGTTCCGCTTTGATCGCGAGCACATCCGGGGGCTGATGGGCTTCTTGCGGGAGCGGCTGGCCGAGGGGAGCTGAGCCAGGGAACGGAAGGAGGGGGCGACGTGCACACCGTCGCCCCTTTCTCTGTCGAGCTTACGGCACCACCAGCAGCGGTGCCTCGGCGCGGCGCAGCAGGGTCTCGGCCACGCTGCCCAGCAGCATGCGGTCCATGCCCCGGTAACCGTGGGTGCCCAGCACCAGCAGGTCGGCGTCCTGGGCCGCGTTCAGCAGCTCGTCGACCGGGCGGCCGCGCAGGACACGGAACTCGGCGTCCACCCCCGCCGCCTGCGTCACGGCCAGGGTGGCCTCGCGGGCCTTTTCGGCCTGCACTTCGAGCAGCCCGCGCACGTAGTCGCCGTCCAGGCCCGCCCACTCCACGAAGGGACTGACGGGCGGTTCCTCGATCACATGCACGAGGTCGAGCGCGGCACCCGCCGCCTGCGCCAGCGGCAGGGCGCGGCGCAGGGCACGCAGGCTGGGGGCACTCCCGTCACAGGCGACGACGAATCTCATGGCTCCTCCCGGGCGGCCAGCGCGGGGCAAAGGGTGGGGCACCGGCCTTGCCTCCAGCCTACTCCCCGCGCTCCAGCCTAGCGCGGTGTGCGCCGTTTGGCCCATGTCTCCAGGCGGCCCGCCCCTCACACTGTGGACATGACCTCGTTTTCTGCCTCCATCTGGACTGTTTCGCCCTTCGATCCACCGACGGCCACCCCCGAGCAGCGGCTCGCGGTGGGCCAGCTTCTCACCGACAGCCACGCCTTTGCCCTGCCGGACGACCCGCCCCTGAGGCCCGAACTGGAAGCGCTGGGCCTCACCCATGTTTCGCCCGACGAGGCAGCGCGGCACTTCGTCGTCTGGGACGGCGACCAGGCCGTGGCCTGGGGGAGCCTGGGCTACAGCCTCACGCAGAACCTGCACGCGGCTCACGCCCGGCTGATCGTCCACCCGGACCTCCGGCGACAGGGGCTGGGCCGCGCCGTGGCGGAGGCCCTGCGGGAAGCCGCCCGCGAGGAGGGCCGCCGCCTGATCACCCTGGGGACGACCAGCCACGTGCCCGCCGGGGACGCCTTCGCCCGCACCCTGGGGGCTGAGCCCGCCCTTCCCATGCGCCAGAGCCAGCTCGACCTCGCGGGACTGGACCAGGGGCTGCTGGATCGCTGGACCGCCCGCCCGGAGGGGGACCCCTACCGCCTGCACCTCTGGACCCGCGTTCCCGACGAGTTCCTGGGCCGCATGGTCACCATGATGGAGGTCATGAACACCGCGCCCAAGGGTGACCTGGAAGTCGACGACTGGCGCATCACCCCCGAGATGGTCCGGGCCTGGGAGGACATGATCGAGGAGGCCGGGGAGATCCGGCTCATCCTCGCCGCCGAGGACACCCGCACGGGCGAGCTGATGGGCTACACCGAGACCTTCTGGCACCCGGAGCGGGCCGCGCTGGTCTACCAGGGAGCGACCGCCGTGCGCCCGGAGGCGCGGGGGCAGGGCCTGGGCAAGTGGCTCAAGGCGCAGATGCTCCGGCACGTGCAGGCCGAGTTCCCCGGCGCCCGCTGGGTGCGGACGAACAACGCCGAGGAAAACGCCGCGATGCTGGGCATCAACGTGGCGCTGGGCTTTCAGCCCTGGGCCAGCTTTACCGAGTGGCAGGTGCGGCTGGGCTGACCCAGGGGCCTGGTCCGCTCAGGCCGGGGTGGGCGCCCAGCCCGCCTCAGCCTGGGCGGGGGTCGCCGGGCGGATGCGGCGGCGCACCCCGTCGGCGTAGTCGGCCACGTCGCGCAGCATCTCGGAGACACCCGCCCGCAGCAGGTACTGGCCGCCCGGCAGCGGGGTCAGGGCCAGGAAGGGAGCGCGGCTGAGGGTATCGAGGATGCTGCTCAGCTCGGCCGGGTTCACGCCGCTGCCCAGGCGCTCGGCGAGCCGGGGCACCTGGAGGACGCTGTGCGCGGGCTGCGCGGCCAGGGTCAGCAGCACGAAGGAGAAGGCCCCGCGCTGGGCGAGGTGGGCGCCCACCAGTTCGGATACGCCCGCCGCCGCGTTCAGGTCGAGGTCGCCCGCTTCCCAGTAAGGCCGCAGGTCGATGGGCGAGAGGGGCGCCAGCCGCGCGTGTTCCAGCAGCGCGACCAGGGCCTCGCGGGTCAGGCGCGGCGTTCCGGTCACCTTCTCGCCCTCGGCGGCGAGCAGGGCGCTGTAGTCGGCCCCGCCCTCCCAGCCTGGGCGCCGGGCCGCCTCGTTCAGCGCGACGTGGACCACGTACCCGAACTCGCCCAGCTCGGCCGCGAGCCGCGCCACGCCGGGCGCCGCGTAGCTCAGGCGGTAGCCCGTCAGGCTGGCGAGTTCGGCGAGTTGCGCTTCGGGCGTTTCGGGGACCGGGCCGGGGGCCGAGGTGGATGCAGGAGCGGCGGTGCGGGGCTCGCGGCCGAGCTGGGGCACGGGCACGAGCGGCTCGCGGGCAGGCGCCTCGGCGCGGGGAGCCACCGGGCGCTCGGCCCGAGCGTCCGGCTCCGCGTGTTGCAGCCGCACCTCGCGGACGTGCGGGGTGGCGGTCACGACCACCCGGCGCGGTTCGGGGGTCCGCTGGTTTTCGGTGCGGGGGGTGGTGATGGGCGCGTGGGGCTTGACGATGCCCTCCACGCTGTAGCGGCCCGGCTCCAGCGGCGTGATCATCAGCACGTCGTTCACGCCGAGGTTGGCGTCGTGGTAGAGGGCGTGCAGGCCGCGCACGACTCCGGCCGCGCGGTCGATCTCTACCCGGTGCTCGCGGCCCCGGTCGTCCACGAAAGTGGCCGGACCACTTTCAGGGAAAGTAGGCTCCAGGTACTTCTGAAGCCGCAGGACGCCTTCCTGAAGACAGGGGCGGGTCAGGATGTAACGCATCTGCTTCATGCGGGGAACTCCTTCATGGAAAGCGGTCCGGACGGCACCGCCGGACACGCGAGATAATCGTGGGCACTGCTTACGCCAAACCATAGCAGAGCCCGTCCCGTCGGCAAGGGGGAAGTGTGCGGCCAGAACGCGAAAATCTTGAGCGATGCGGCGAAAACCTGGCCTCCCCCCCCAATGGGGGAGCCGGTAAACTGCCGGGCATGACCACCGGCGACCCGACCCAGACTCCACAGGCGCAGGCCCTCGACCTCGTGACCCGGTACTACGCGGCCTTCAATGCGGGCGACGCCGAGGGCATGCTCGCCCTGCTCACCGACGACGTGCAGCACGATGTCAACGAGGGCGAGACCCAGCGCGGCCTAGACGCCTTCCGGTCCTTTCTGGCGAAGATGGACGCCCACTACCGCGAGCGGGCTGAGGGGGTCGTGGTGATGGCGACCCTGGACGGCAGGCGTGCGGCGGCCGAGTTCGTCATTCATGGTGAATACCTGAAGACCGATCCCGGCCTCCCCGAGGCAGCGGGGCAGAGGTACGTCCTCCCCGTCGGCGCCTTTTTCGAGGTGCGCGGCAGCAAGATCGCCCGCGTGACGAACTACTACAACCTCGCGGAGTGGACCCGGCAGGTGAACGCGGGGACGGAGCAGGCTTGAGCCTTACCGTCACCCCGGCGAGCGGCGAGGAGCTGCGCTCGGCGCTGCCCGACCTCGCCCGGCTGCGCACCGAGGTCTTCCGTGATTTCCCGTATCTGTACGACGGCCATCCCGAGTACGAGGAGCGTTACCTCCAGACCTATCTGGAGGCGCCCGGCGCCCTCGTCGTCCTCGTGCGGGACGGGAACGAGGTGGTGGGGGCCAGCACCGCGCTGCCCCTCGTTGCGGAAACCGCGGAGATTCAGCGCCCCTTCCTGGGGTCCGAGTTCGACCCCGGCGAGGTGCTGTACCTCGGGGAGAGCGTGCTGCGCTCCGAGTACCGGGGGCGCGGGCTGGGGCACCGCTTCTTCGACGAGCGGGAGGCCCACGCCCGGCGGCTGGGGCTTCCCGTCACCGCCTTTTGCGCGGTGCAGCGCCCGGCGGACCACCCAGCCCGGCCGGAGGACTATCGCCCGCTGAACGCTTTCTGGCAGGCGCGGGGCTACGTGGAGCGCCCCGACCTCGAAACCACGCTCGGTTGGCCCGACGTGGGCGAGACGGCCGACACGCCCAAGCCGATGCGCTTCTGGGTCAAGCGGCTGGCCTAACTTCGCCCGCAGCGTCTACGACTTCTTCTGCTGTTTCCATCCGTAGGACCGCACCGCGTCCACCGCGAACCACACGGCAACCGCGCCCCAGATCAGGGCGGGGAGCCAGTTCCCGGCCATTCCGTAGCGCACGGCGGGAACCATGCACAATGCGGCGAGCAGCACGCTGAGGGCAAAGACGATGTGGGGGGGCACGCGGCGACCGAACATGGAATCAGGGTAGCGGGCAACCTCTGGCGGATTCCTGACCGTCCCCACGGCGCCCGGCGTGCCAGACTCGGGGCACTGATGCCGGACTACGACGTACTCGTGATGGGGGCGGGCCACAACGCCCTAGTGACGGCGGCCTACGCGGCGCGGGCGGGCCTGAAGGTGGGCGTCTTCGAGCGCCGCCATATCGTCGGGGGGGCGGTCAGCACCGAGGAACTGGTGCCCGGCTACCGCTTCGACTACGGGGGCAGCGCCCACATCCTGATTCGGATGACGCCCGTGGTGCGCGAGCTGGAGCTGACCCGGCACGGCCTGCACTACCTCGAAGTGGACCCGATGTTCCACGCCTCCGACGGCGAGACGCCCTGGTTCGTCTGGCGCGACCCGGAGCGCACTGCGCGGGAGTTGGAAGCCCTCTTTCCCGGTCAGGGGGAGGTGTACCGCCACTTTCTGGACGACTGGACGCCCTTCGCCCGGTCGGTGGCGGACCTCTTCAACTCGGCGCCGGGACCGCTGGAGATGGGCAAGATGGTCATGGGCAGCGGCCGGGGCCGCGAGATGCAGACCCAGCTCTCGCGCATCCTGCGGCCCTACGGGGACGTGGCGCGGGAATACTTCTCGGAGGAGCGGGTCCGGGCACCGCTGACGTGGATGGCAGCGCAGAGCGGCCCGCCGCCGTCGGACCCGCTGAGTGCGCCTTTCTTGCTGTGGCACCCCCTCTACCACGAGGGCGGGGTCGCGCGGCCCAAGGGCGGCTCCGGCGGCCTGACGCGGGCGCTGCGGCGGGCCATCGAGGATTACGGCGGCGAGGTGCACGTCAATGCCCCGGTGAAACGGATTCTGGTGAAGGGTGGGAAAGCTCAGGGTGTGGAACTGGAAAACGGCGAGCAGTACACCGCCCGCGCCGTCGTGTCGGGTGCCCACGTTCTGACCACGGCGGGGGCGCTGCCCGAGGAGCACGTGCCCGAGGCGGCGCGGCGGGTGCGGGTAGGCAACGGCTTCGGCATGATCCTGCGGCTGGCGCTCAGCGAGAAGGTCAAGTACCGCCAGCATTCCGAGCCGGAGTCGCGGGTGGGGCTGGGGCTGCTGATCAAGGACGAGCGGCAACTGGCGAAGGCGTACGGCGAATATCTGGCAGGCGAGCCGACGACCGATCCGCCCCTCATCGCCATGAGTTTTTCCGCCGTGGACGACAGCCTCGCGCCCCCCGGCGGCGAGGTGCTGTGGCTTTGGGCGCAGTATTACCCCTATGAGCTGGCCTCCGGGAGTTGGGAGACGCGCACCGCCGAGGCGCGGGAGAACATCCTGCGGGCCTTCGAGCATTACGCGCCGGGCACGCGGGACACCATCGTGGGCGAACTCGTGCAGACGCCGCAGTGGTTGGAGACGAACCTCGGGCTGCACCGGGGCAATGTCATGCACCTGGAGATGAGCTTCGACCAGATGTTCGCCTTCCGGCCCTGGATGGCGGCGAGCCAGTACCGCTGGCCGGGGCTGAAAGGGCTGTACCTGACGGGCGCGAGCACCCATCCCGGCGGCGGCATCATGGGGGCGTCGGGGCGGAATGCGGCGCGGGTGCTGCTGCGGGACCTGACGCGGCGGGGGTGGAAGTGAGGGAACGGATCGGCGCAGGCGTAGCGGTCTTGCGGAGTGGTGAAGTGCTGCTGGTGCGGCGTGGCGACAATGGCCGCTGGGACGTGCCGGGCGGCGGCGCCCAGCCGGGAGAGACGCCCGAACAGGCGGCCCGGCGCGAACTGCGCGAGGAAACAGGCCTGACCGTGGGCGACCTGCGCCTGCTGGAGGCGCGGGCTGGGGACGACGCCTCGGAGCTGCGCTGGTGGCCTCTGGACGGGTTGCCGGGGGAAGCTTCGAAGACGACCCAGGCCTATTTCGCGGCCTTGCGGACGGTGGCGGGTTGACCCTGCGCCTCTCCCCCACCCTGCGGCGGTTCGGCCTTGCCCTCGCCGCTCTCGGCGTGGCGTTCCTGGGGGCGCTGCTGGTGCTGCGGGGCGTGGCGCTGGGGTGGGCGCTCATCGCCGTGGCTTTTCCCGCCTCGCTGGGGCTGGCGCTGGCTGGGGACGCGCTGGGGGGCGACTTCGGCGGCACGCTGCGGACGCGGTGGGCGGCCCTCTCGGCGCAGATGCGGCCGTGGATGTGGTGGCTGGTGGCCTACGCCGCCCTCAAGATTCCGGTCCCCCTCTGGCCGGAGGGGTTCCCGGTGCTGGGGCTGCTCAGCACGGGGGCGCTGTGTGTGGCCGGGTGGCTGTACGCCGCCGAGCGGGTGGGGGTGCGGCGGGCGTGGGCGATGGTGACGCTGTCGTTCGGGGTCGGGTGGGCCGTGGAACTGCTGGGCAGCCGCACCGGGTTTCCTTTCGGAATCTATTCCTACGAGACCTCGCCGTCGCCCACGCTGCTGACGGTCCCGCTGATCGTGCCGCTGGGCTGGTTCGCGCTGACGCTGGCGGCCACGCGGCTGGCGGGGGGGCGGGCGTGGCTGGCCGGAATTCTGATGGTCGCCTGGGACGTGGGCTTAGAGCCGCTGATGACTGCCCAGCGCTACTGGCTCTGGAGCGACCCCGCGCCACTGTGGGCCGGGGCGCCCGTGCAAAACTTCGTGGGGTGGTGGGTGGTGGGGACGGGGCTGAGCTGGGCCTTTACCCGCATCGCGCCGGGGCTGTTCGGGCGTCTGGGGCGGGGGTGGGGCGGGCCGGTGCAGGTGGAAGTGCGGAGAACGATGAGCTTCCGGGCCGAGGCCGTCCGCGTGGAGCCCGCTCCTCGGCCCGACCTCTCGCGCCTCTCTTTCGCTGCCGCCTATCCCATCGAACTGTTCTTTCTGCCCGGCGGCCTCGTGCTCGTCGGGCGGTACCTGGAGGCTGGGGTCACGTTGGGGGCGATGCTGGCCGCGCTCGTCCTCGCGCAGGCGGTGCGGGGGCAGGCCACCGTGGAGCGGGCGTGACTCCCGATCCGGTCGCCGCGATGCTGCGGGTTTCCATCCGCCGCAGTGTCCGCACCGGACTGGGGGGCGTGTGGATGCGCGGGCCGCTCCCGGCGGGGGGGGCGGTCCTGGCTCCCAATCACCATTCCTGGTGGGACGGCTACGTGATGGGCGAGCTGACCTGGGGACTGGGCGGCGACTTCCGGGTGCTGATGACCGGGTGGCAACTCGCCCACTACCCCTTTTTGCGGCGGGTGGGGGCGCTGGGCGCGGACGAGCTGCGGGCGGCGGTGCGGGGGGCGCGGGCGGGAGCGTGGGTGGTCGTGTTTCCGGAGGGGGCCTTGCAGCCTGCCGGTCCCCCCCGTGAACTGAGGCCCGGCGCGGGCTGGATCGCCCGGCAGGCGGGGGTGCCCCTCGTGCCCGTGGCCGTGCGGGTGGGCCTGCGCGGACGCCCCCGGCCGGAAGCCTACCTGCGCTTCGGGGCACCCACGACCGCCGGGGGGTTGGCCGAGGCGCTCGCCCGCGAACTCGGGGCGCTGGACACCGACCTCGCGGCGGGCGACCCGGAACGGCCGCTGGCGGGCTACCTGCACGTCTCCGGAACGCCGCTGCCCGACCCAGCGCGGCCTGACCTCCCCAGCCGCCTGCTCACCCGGCTGACCCAACCCGCAACAGGACGGCAGCGGTGAGGCGCCCCGACCTCGCCCGCGCCTACCGCCTCACGGCGGCGGGCTTTTTCGGCTACAAGGCCCTGACCCTGCTCGTCAATGCGCTGACCTATCCCCGGCTGCGGCCCCGGTCCCTCGCCCCGGAGCGGCCCCGCGTCTCGCTGCTGGTGCCCGCGCGGAACGAGGCCCACAACCTCCCCCACACGCTGCCGGGCCTGCTCGCGCAGGGGGCGGACGAGGTGCTGGTCCTCGATGACGGCAGCACGGACGGCACCGCCGGGGTGGCGCGGGCGCTGGGAGCGCAGGTGCTCACGGGCGCTCCCCTCCCCCCCGGCTGGCACGGCAAGCCCTGGGCCTGTCAGCAACTGGGGGAGGCAGCGACGGGCGAGGTCCTGATCTTCACCGACGCAGACGTGGAGTGGCACCCCGGTGCCCTGGGCGCGGTGCTGCACGAGTTCGCCCGCTCGGGGACCGACTTCCTGAGCGTCTATCCCCGGCAGCGCAACGTGACGTTCGGCGAGCGGCTGCTCACGCCGCTGGTGGACACGGTGCTGCTGACCTTCCTGCCGCATCCGCTGCTGCGTTTTCCGCACCATGCGGCCGCCGCCGCCAACGGGCAACTCATCGTGCTGCGGCGAGAAACCTACCGCCGGGTCGGAGGGCACGCGCTGGTGCGCTCGGAACTGCTGGAGGACGTGGCTTTCGCCAGCCGGGTCAAGGCGCGGGGCGGGCGGCTGGGGCTGGCGCTGGGGCGCGGGGTGCTGGAGGTGCGGATGTACCGCAGTTACCCCGACTCGGTAGGGGGCTTCGGGAAGAATGTCGGCTCCTTTCATGGTCGCTCGCGGGCGCTGCTGGCCGCCTCTCTGGGGTGGCATCTCGCGGCGTACACGCTGCCCTGGCTGCTGCCGGGACACGTGCGGGGGGTGTGGCCGCTGCGCCTCGCGGGGCTGGCCGAGCGTACGTCGGTCAACCTGCTGACTGGGCGCCGCCGCCCCGCCGACCTCGCCGAGGGGCTGCTCGCGCCGGTCACGCCGCTGCTGGCCCTGCCCGTGTATCGTCGGGCCATGCGGCGCAAGGTGGCCTGGAAGGGCCGGGAGTACGAGCAATGAACGGTCCCGCCCCCCACCCCGGAAGCCCCGCGTGAGTCCCCGGACCCGCCATATCGCCGTCATCGGGGCGGGCTTCGCGGGCCTCGCGGCGGCGCTGCGGCTGGCGCAGGCCGGGGCCAGGGTCACGGTCCTGGACGCCCTGGAGCGGCCCGGCGGCAAGGCGGCGCTGGGCTACGAGGACTTCTCCAGCGGCCCCACCGTGGTCACCATGCCGCAGGTCTTCCGGGGCCTGCACGCCCGGTTGGGGCTAGACCTGCCCCCGCTGGAACCCGCCCGCCCCACCACGACCTACCACGCGCTCTCGGGCCGCACCTTCGCGCCCGAGGCGCTGCATGTGGCCGGAAGCCTGGAGCCGACGCTGGCGCAACTCTCCCGACAGGAGGCCCGCGACTATGCCCGGCTGCTGGAGGCCGCCCGGCGGATGTACCGGGACGCCGCACCCACCTTCATCTTCGGGCCGCCGCCGGGTCGCGCCGGGCTCGCCCGCTACGCCCTGACGCGGGGCCTGCGGGCCGCCCCGTGGAGCAGCCTCGCCCGCCTCGTGCGCAGTGGCCCCTTCCTGACCCCCTTCTGGCTGCGCTTCGCCACGTATCTGGGGGCCGATCCCTACCGCGCCCCCGCCGTCCTGCACAACATTTCCTGGGTGGAGCTGGGCTATGGGGTGTGGCACCTGGAGGGGGGGCTGGGCGCACTCGCCGGGCGGCTGCACGAGCGGGCGGCGGCGCTGGGCGTGCGCTTCGAGTTCGGCACGCGGGTCCAGCTTCTGAGCACCCACGGCGGACAGGTCCTCGGGGCGCACACCAGCCGGGGAGCCTTTGCCGCCGACGCCTGGGTCAGCGCCGCCGACCGTGCCCTCACACGCGGGTGGCTGGGCCTGCCCGCCGACCCCGCCCCGCGCGGCCTGAGCGGATTTGCCCTGCAACTGCGGCTCCCGGAGAACCGGGGGCACGCCCACCACATCTTCTGGCCTGCCGAGTACGCCCGCGAGTGGCGCGACATCCGGGCGGGGCAGCTGCCGGGGGACCCCACCCTCTACCTGCACCTGGACGGCGACCGGGCCTTCCTGCTGGTGAACGCGCCGCCCCGCCCGGAGGCCGTCGGGAACGCGCCGGAGTACGGCAAGTTCCTGCTGCGGCAGCTTCAGGCCCGCTTTCCGCTGGAGGTATCCGAGTGGCGGCCCCTCTCCCCCGCCGACTACGCCCGCACCGGGGTGGGCGGCGCGTTATACGGACAGGCGCCGCACGGCCTGACGGGGAGCCTGCGCCCCGGCTGGACGCTGCCGGGTGCCCGCAACCTCGTGCAGGTGGGGGGCACGGTGCATCCGGGCGGAGGGGTGCCGCTCTCCATCCTCAGCGGCTGGAACGGGGCCGGGCAGTTGCTGGGCCTGGGCTACGACGACCTGGGGGGCCGGGACGTGCCCGGCAAGGGGGAAACGTGGCCCGGCTGACCCCCCTCGCGGCCCTGCCCGAGCCGCCCCCCCGCCCCGGCTCCGGTCACCTTCAGGACTGGGCGCAGGCGCCGCTGCCCTTGCTGGAGGAGGGAGCGCGGCGGGCACGCGAGGGCGGCGGGAGCCTGTTCCAATTGCGGTTGGGCCTTCCGGCGGTGCTGGGCTTCAGTCCGGAATGGAATCGCCGTGTGCTCACCGACCTGCCCACCTTCCGCAGCGCGGGCACCTTTCCGCGTCTGGTGCCCTTTATCGCGGGCGGCATCGTCCTGACCGACGCGCCGGAGCACCGCGCCCGCCGGGGCGTGCTGAATCCGGCGTTCGGCCGCTCGGAGCTGGAAGCCCTGCGCGAGCGGGTGCGCCTGGCCCGCCCCCCCGTGCCCACCGGCGAGTTCGACGCGCTGGACTGGGCCGACCGCGCCGTGCTGCGGATGCTGAACGCGGCGTACTTCAGCGGCGAGTTTCCGGAGGAGCTGCTGCACGCCTTCCTCGCCCCGCTGCGGCGCCCCTTTCCTTACCCGGCGCTACCCCGGCCCCGACTCTTTGCCCGCGTCCGGGCCGAGCTGGACTGGCTGGCCCTGCGGCGGCGGGCAGCGGGCGGAGGCGACGATCTCCTCGCCGTCCTCGCCCCCCTTCCCGGCGGGCTGGAGGAGGTGCGGATCAGCCTCGCCGCCGCGCACGACACCACCACACACGCGCTGGTGTGGACGATGTGGCACCTCGCCCGGCACCCGAGGTGGCACACGCGGGAGGGCCACCCCGCCGCCCTCAAGGAGACACTGCGCCTATACCCCCCCGGTTGGATGGGCAGCCGCCGCCTGGCCTCGCCGCTGGAGTGGGAGGGCGTCCACCTGCCGCGCGGCACGCTGGTGCTGTACAGCCCCTACCTCAGCGCCCGCGACCCGGAGCGCTGGGAGGCCCCCGGCGAGTTCCAGCCTCAGCGCTGGCACCAGCCGCCCCCGGCCTGGACCTACCTCCCTTTCGGCGGCGGCGAGCGGATCTGCCTGGGGATGCACCTCGCGCACCTGATCATTCTGGAGACGCTCGCCGCGTTGCCCCCGTTGTCACCCGTGAGCGACGACCCGGTGCCCTGGGCCGGGGTCACGCTGGGACCCGTGGGGCCAGTACGGATGCGGGCGGTTGGGGAGTCGACATCGTGATGGGCCGCCGCCGTATCCGGCCTCCAGAATCGCCCGGTTGAGGTTGACGCATCCTGCATACCGCGCTATCTTGGTTCTATCACCGCCCGAAGAGGCGGCTTTTTTTGTGCCCCGTACAGGCAAGTCGCCCGCGCTAGCCTGAGCGCATGAGCCTTCCCGCCGAGCCCCCGCCCGCTCCCGCGCCCGAATCCGGCCCGCCGCGTCCGGTGACGGTGGGGGACCGCTCGCCGCTGCCCGACGTGCTGCGGGGGCTGGCGCTGCTGGGCATCCTAGTCGTCAACGTGCAGGACTTCGCGGGCTTCCAGGAGTGGACACAGACAGGCGTGGACCGCGTGGTGCAGGTCGTCACCGACATCGTCTTCAACGGACGCTCCATCAGCCTGTTCGCCATGCTGTTCGGCTGGGGGGCAGCGGGGCTGCTGGTCCGGCACGGCTCGGGCCTGCTGGCCCGGCGGCTGACCGTGCTGCTGGGCCTGGGCACCCTGCATGGGGTGTTGGTGTGGCACGGCGACATCATCTCCAACTACGCGCTGCTGGCGTTTGTCCTGCTTCTCACGGCCCGCCTCTCCACGAGGGCGCTGCTGGGACTTGCCGGAGTGCTGGGCGGCTACTGGCTGGTGTCGGGAGTGATGCTGGCGCTGAGCTACTGGAACAGCCCCCGCGTCCGCAGCGCGGGACTCCCGGACCTCTCGCCCGGGATGACCTACGCGGAGGTCGTGGCCGGGCGGGCAGCCACCTTTCTGGACGACCTGATCGGCGGCAGCCTGTACAACGGCCCCTGGCTGATTGCCCTGTTCCTGCTGGGAGCCGCCGCCCAGCGCAGCGGCCTGCTGACCCGCCCGCACGAGCACCGGCCGCTGCTGCGCCGCCTCGCGTTCTGGGGGCTGGGGCTGGGGCTGCCGCTGGGCGTGCTGCTCGCCTGGCTGAACACCCAGACCAGCCTCGCTGCTGGACTGATCGCCATTCCTGTCCGGATGGGCGGGGGCCTCGCCAGTGCGCTGGGGTATGTAGGGGTGGTGGGGCTGCTGACTGTGCAGGACCGTCTGGGTCCCCTGCGGGCCTTCGCCGCCAGTGGGCGCGTGGCCCTGACGAACTACATCATGCAGAGCCTGATCATGACCACGGTCTTCTACCCCTACGCCGGGGCACAGTTCGGCCGCTGGGGCGCCGCTCCCGCCGTGCTGCTGGCTATCGGTGTGGCCCTCGCACAACTTCCGCTCAGCCAATGGATGCTGCGGACGTGGGGCAGTGGGCCGCTGGAAAAGTTGGTGCGGACGCTCGTGTATGGCGGGCGACGCTGAGACAAGCAAAAAAGGGGCCGACGCCAATGGATTGGCGTCGGCCCCTCTAGTTCAATAGGAAACGCCCCGAGTCGTATGACTCGGGGCGCATTCGCATCGCTGGTGCGTGACGTGACCTGTAGAAAGGAGGTGATCCAACCGCACCTTCCGGTACAGTTACCTTGTTACGACTTCACCCCAGTCATGCGCCACAGTCTAGACGCCTGCCTTTCAGCTCCCGGCGGTTTCAACTGCAACGTACTCCCATGGTGTGACGGGCGGTGTGTACAAGGCCCGGGAACGTATTCACCGCGGTATGCTGACCCGCGATTACTAGCGATTCCAACTTCACGGAGTCGAG